>NZ_JARJMS020000104.1:0-68800 GCF_029335995.1 Thermosynechococcus sp. Uc | reverse complement strand
TAGATATAGATAGATATTATTTATTACAGTCTTTGCTCAATCCTTGCCCTTGACGTGAAAACTCCACTTTTAACAGCCGCCCAAGAGGCCCTTGCACCCACCTTTGCGGAAATTGATGCTCGCGTCAAAGAAAATTTAGAGCGGGTTCTTAGTGCCTTCCGTCAGCAGCGGCTGGGAGTGCACCACTTTAGTAGCATGACCGGCTATGGCCACGGGGATCTGGGGCGTGAGGTGCTCGACTGCGTTTTTGCAGAGGTAATGGGGGCAGAGGCTGCCCTAGTGCGGGTGCAATTTGTTTCTGGTACCCACGCGATCGCCACGGCCCTCTTTGGCGTGCTCCGCCCCGGCGATGAACTGGTTTCCTTGGCAGGCCCCCCCTACGACACCTTGGAAGAAGTCATTGGCCTGCGGGGGCACGGCCAAGGCTCCCTCAAGGACTTTGGCATTCACTATCGCGAGATTCCCCTCTTAGAGAATGGCGAACCCGATTGGGGGGCGATCGCCACCTGTGTCCAGCCGCAGACTCGCATGGTGCTGATTCAACGCTCCTGTGGCTATACTTGGCGCCCAAGCCTCAGTCTGGAGCAAATCGGCAAAATGATTCAACTGGTCAAGGGGCAGAATCCCAATGTGGTCTGCTTTGTTGATAACTGCTACGGCGAATTTGTCGAGACCCAAGAACCACCCCATGTGGGCGCCGATTTAATTGCAGGCTCTCTGATTAAAAATCCCGGCGGCACCATTGCCACGGCGGGGGGCTATTTAGCGGGGCGCGCCGATCTCATTGAGCAAGCAAGTTATCGGCTGACGGCACCCGGAATTGGCCATGCAGGGGGAGCCACGTTTGATCAACATCGTCTGCTTTTCCAAGGACTGTTCTTAGCGCCGCAAATGGTTGGTGAAGCCCTCAAATCCGCCCATTTATTGGCCTACGTGTTTGACCAACTGGGCTATCCTGTCAACCCTGCCCCCCTTGCCCCCCGCCGCGATGTCATTCAGGCCATTCAATTGGGCAGTCCTGAAAAGCTTATTGCCTTTTGCCGCACATTGCAGCGCTACTCGCCAGTGGGCTCTTACTTAGACCCAGTGCCCGCGCCAATGCCCGGCTATGCCGACAATCTAGTGATGGCGGGGGGCACGTTTATTGATGGCAGTACGTCAGAACTGTCTGCCGATGGCCCATTGCGTCCGCCCTATATTGTCTTTTGCCAAGGGGGAACCCACTGGACGCACATGGCCTTGATTTTAGAAGCCCTGCTAGATCAGGCATTTTGAGACCAGCCGTAGACTTGGGCAACCGCTTCCCACTGGCACAAAATACTCTGCTCAAAGGCTTCCTGCCATGTGGGGCAAGTCGCTTGAGTGATCTGGTGTGCCTGTGCTCCCATCCGCTGGCGGTAGTGGGCATCTTCTAAAAGTGGGGTAATGGCGGCGGCCCAATCTTGGGGGTCGCGACTGTAAACCACGATCCCATCCTCCCCTGAGCATTTGATATACTTACGTCCGCCGTCAAAACCCGAAATGACAACGGGTAACCCCGCTGCCCGTGCCTCCACCACTACATTTGGACCAGTTTCCGACTCTGAGGGAAAGACGAATAGATCACTGCTTGCATAAATCGCCCCCAATGTTTCTTGATCCACCTTCCCGATGAGAGTGACGCGATCGCCCAAAAGTGTCTTGACAATTGCAGCCTGTGCGCCCTCGCCGACAATTAGAACATGGAATGCCTTCCCTTGGTTGGCTAGTACCTGAGCCGCCTGCGCCAACAGGAGCACATTTTTGCTGGCATCTACCCGACCGACAAAAAGAATGACCGGCACTGCTGGTAGGCGATACTCTTCCCGCAGCCATTGGGGATGGCGAAGTCGGGGATGAAAGCGATCGCGATCAATTCCCCGCTGAAACCACGCCACCCGCTCAGGAGGCAAAAACGTGAGGAGCCAATCGGCATCCTGCTGTCGCGAGACCAATACGCGATCGCTTGCACGCATAAAGCCTGCTAATTTGCGTTCGGCTCGGCAACCAAACCAGTGATCCACTTGTAGTTGCTCTAGCCATAGCCAGCGCCAAAAATCTCGCCCCCAACTGCGGCCACTCATGCGCCAAATAATTTCCCGTGAATAGGTGCGGGTCAGTAACGGCAAATCAGTGTGAATTGAACTGAGCAGAGGATGATGGTGCTGGCGACAAAAGCGGCGCACTGTTTGGGCAAAGCTAAAGGTATCCGTAATGTGAAACACCTGATGTTGAGGTAAATAGTGTCGCAATGCCCAATGAAAGGGAGCCACGTCGGTCATGCCCGCCCCTTGGCGCATAATTTCCAATGAATGCGTGCTGAATTGCGGCGGTAGCAATTGGTAGCGAACATTGGCCGCCACCTCTAGGGTTTGCCGTTTTTCACCAAGGAAATAAATCGTTAGGTCAACGCGGTTTGGGTAGTGGCTAGCAGCTTCGGCAAAGCGTTCCCAACATTTGACATGTCCCCCAGCATTGGGTTGCCATTCAAGGCAAATAAAGACAGCAACAGATAGCGGTTGGGGCAAACCAAACTCCTCAAGATTCCATTTTGATAAATTAAATTTAATAAAGACTACCTAGATATCCAATTGTCGGATCATTCACTGTTGTCAATGATAAGCTACCGTCATCGTGCGATCGCTATTCTTTTAGCGTTGGCCGGTATCTTTCTCCCCGGTCTCCATAAATTTTATTTGCGTCAACCTCTATGGGGTGGCGTTTATCTACTGCTGGGGCTACTCTTTTCAACGGTGCCCTATGGTTCTCTGGGTAGCATTGCTCGCATTGCCTGCGTCATTGAGGCAGTATGGTATTTGTTTCAAGGAGCCGATGCCTTTGATGGCACTTTTAACCCTGAGATTAGCGCCGTCGTTCCGAAGCTCCCCGCGCCTCGTTTTGAAAAATCAACCTAATACTGCCAATAGCGACGACCTTGCCAGAAAATCCCCACAGCTGTGCCAATCAAGAACACATCGGTCAAGGGAAAAAATAGGGGTCGCAGTCCCAAAGTGCCGCCAAAAAAACTAAAGAAGATACTGCCCATTAGGACGCACGCAAATAACGCCCAGAGGGTAGCGCTGTAGATAGGCGCTGGGTTAAACCAGACCTCCAAACAAATGACTGCCACCATACCAAGGCCAATACTTAGACCAAGGCGGATTAATAAAACCAAGGGAGACTGCAGCAGGATCATTAGTGCCTCGCGCACCGCTGTCATAGTAGCGGCAATATAGTAAAGACCAGTATCAAACAGCGCTGCCATCAAGGTAATCAAAAGACCTGTGGGCACCAGCGATCGCCAAGGCAGTGCCTTAAACTGTTGCCAAGGATCGGACACAAGCAACACTCGCATTAAATTCATGTTTAGTTTATCTTGACAGAGTTTAGGGGGTCGGTAGATCGCCAAGGCTCATTTCCAGTTCCATGCGCTGTTCCATCTGGCGCAGAAAATATCCCGTCATCATCGCTGAGGCCAATAATCCCGCAAGATTGTCGCGATCGGTGGCGATTTGCACATTAAACTCTTCGGAGGGAAGGCCACCCACAAGACCTTGGACATTCTGGCTGATAATTTGGCGAATTTCTGGACTGACGGAACGGGCAATACGGGTCAAAACCTCTGGTGATTGACTTTGCAGGTACTTCAGGAGCAAATTGGGCTGCCCATCATCCGTAGAAGACTGGTAGAAATTAGCGTTTCCGGGATCAAAAACCATAAGCAGTGCTCGTTGGTTATGTTAACTATCAGAAGTGTTGAACAATGGATTGAGAGACTAGAAAAAAGGAAGAAATCCTGTATTCTTCCCCTAAAACCTTAAAGAGTAGAACAAGTATCTACCCAGCCTAGCATCTTTTCAAGCTATTGTCAAATCCGTCCTCAAACACCTCAGCCCTTGGGACTATCCTGCTGTGAACTGGCAACTGCTGTTCAAAATTTGCCTGACGCCAGCGGTAAAGGTAATTTTAGGCTGAGTGGTACCTTAACTGTACGTTCATTGGTCAAACTTTCTTTAGGTAAGCCGAAGTCTGACACAAGATTTTTCGGCAGAAGTGTTGAATTCTGTAACAAAAATTAACACTCTCAGCCTGCGTCGAGCGGATGCGAGAGGCCACAAGTCGCTCTGGCTGTCAATCAAAACTCCAATGCACTAAATGCACTATTGAAATCGCTGACTGAGTTCTCAACTTGTCTAACAGTCGATAAATGCATTACCAATCTCGAAACTTCCAGCTCGCAAAGCCTCTATCATTACGGCTATGGCATTCTCAGGAATCATTTCTATCACTCAGCAAGCCCAGTTTCACTAAACGGTGACAGTTCTGCACCGTACATCGCCTAGGTTGGGGGGGTGACATAGGTGGGAAAGCAGTAGTGGCGTTAAACTGTCTCTGCGGCGGTGGCCGATTGAGAATTTATCGCAATTTATGAAGATGCACTTATTGTGAGGCCAGTTAATAAGGACAGTTGCTTGTATTGGCCAAATTTGTCAAGTTTAATTATAGCTGAGCCAAAACACCTCTACTAACTTTTAGAGGCAAGATAACCTACATGGTTGAGCGGCCAGTAGCAGGCGATCGCCCGACCAATGATGTTTTGGGTGGGCAAAAATCCCCAAATGTGGGAATCATTGCTGTGATTGCGGTTATCCCCCATAACGAACAGCATCCCCTCAGGCACAGTCATTGCTGGTAGGGTGTACAACGGTGGCTCGGTAATGTAAGGTTCCTCAAGGGGGCGATCGTTGACCCAAACGTAACCATCGTGAACCGCCACCGTTTCCCCTGCAATGGCAATCACCCGCTTAATCAGAGCTTGGTCGGCTTTATAGCCCATGGTTTGTAACAGCGGTGGGGTGTAAAAGACAACAATGTCTCCGCGCTGGGGCGATCGCCAGCGATAGGTAATCTTTTCAACAACAATGCGATCGTTGGGCCACAGGGTGGGTTCCATAGACTCCGAAGGAATAAAGCGGGACTCGGCAACAAACGTACGAATCAAGAGAGTAATCAACAGAGCCACCCCAATGGTTAGAGCATTGTTGCGCAACACTTGCCAGCGGGATGGAGAATTTGTTGTTGGAGCAGACATACAAGGGGATTGAGGGAAACCAACATTTTTTATAGTAGCGGTTTCGGTTCTTTGTGAGCGTCTTGCCCCTCCTAGGATAGCCAAAACTGTGCAAACATCAAGGGTATGGTGCCCTTTGTCGGCGGCAATGATTCCACGTCAACTGATATTGCGCAATTTCCTCAGCTATCGCCAAGCCACTCTTCCCTTTGCAGGGTTACATCTGGCCTGTATTTGTGGCGCCAATGGGGCGGGCAAGTCCTCGCTCCTTGAGGCGATCGCCTGGGCGCTATGGGGCCAAAGCCGCGCTAGCCGTGAGGATGATGTGATCTACTACGGCGAAATGGAAGCCCAAGTAACGTTTGAGTTTAGCGTCCAAGGACAGACTTATCGGGTGGTGCGGTTGCGGCGACGGCAGCAGCATACGGTTTTAGAGTTACAGATTCAGACGGCGGCGGGCTATACCTCCCTAACGGCGCGATCGCTGCGAGCTACCCAAGAAAAAATTATTCAAATTCTTCGCCTTGACTATGCCACATTTGTCAACAGTGCCTATTTGCGTCAAGGCCGTGCCGATGAATTTATGGCCAAGCGCCCCAGTGAGCGCAAGCAGCTTTTGGCAAGCCTTTTAGGCCTAGATCAATACGAGACTCTCGCAGAAGCAGCCCGCGATCGCGCCCGTGACTACAAAGCCCAAATCACTGTTTTAGAACAACGGCTCCAGACCCTGGAGAATCAACTGGCTCAAGAACCCACCTTGCGTGCCCAGCAGGCAGCCCTACATCGGCAAATTGAACAACAACGGCAGCAGGTCGAGCAGTGTCAACAACGGCTCCAAGAGCAACAAGCCGCCTACCACGTCCATCAACTGCAACAGCGGGACTACGAGCATCTGCAACAACAGCGAGACACCCTAGGGACAACAATTGCCCATCTGGAGCAACAGTGCCAAATGCTTCGCCAAGAACAGGCGGCCATTGCGGAGCTAGAAGCCCGTGCCCCTCTATTGGAAGCCGCGGTCAGCCAATGGCAGAGCCTTAAAACTGCCGAAGCGCAATTGCAGCAGTGTTTTGCCGAATATCAACGCCTGCGCCAAGTGCGCGATCGCCACCAGCAGACCCTCGACCAGCAGCGCCAAGACCTTCTGCGTACCCTGCATGGGTTGGAGAGCCAGCAACAATTTCTGCTAGAACAATGTCAGCAGTTGGAAAAGCTTCTCAAGCAAGAAAACCAGATTGTCGCTGCCCTGGAACAATTACAGCGATCGCGGGTCTACCTCCGGGCACAGGAAGAGCTTCAGCAGAAAGTCTTTCCCCTCCTCCAAGCTAAACAGCGCCTTGAACTGGAACGGCAACAGCAGGAGCAGCGCCTCCGCAGCCGTCGCGACGAATTGCAGCAGTTGTGGCGGCATCTCCATCAACAGGTGGAACGGCAGCCCGCTCTCCAAGAGGCGGTGACATTGATTACTGCCCAGATTGAAACTCTTGAAAAACAGCGCATTTATCAAGATCATGTGCGGGAAAAGGGACTAGAGCGCCGCCGTTTCCTAGAGCAACTCCAAGCCCGCCAGCGGGAGTATGAACGGCAAATTAGTCAACTGGAGCAGCGCTTAGAACTCCTCAACCAGCCGGGAGCTATTTGCCCCCTTTGTCAACGTCCCCTTGATGCCCAGCACCATCAGGCAGTCCTACGGCGCAACGCCGCTGAAAAAGAAGAACTTCTGAATCAAGTGTGGGTCATTCGCGAGCAAATGGCGGTTACAGAGCGGGAAATTCAAGTCCTGCGGCGGGAATATCTCAATGTTGGCTATGAAATCTCGCAACTGACACAACTTTTTGAGCAACGGGGACAACTTCAGCAGCAACTCCAGAGTACGCAGGATTTAGAACCACAACTGGAGCGCTTGGCCAAGGAAATTCAGCAAATTGAGCAACAGCTTGCTAAAGGCCCTCAGGAGACGCTGGAGGAATTACAAGTAATTGAGGCGGAACTGGCACGTCTGAGCTATGACGAAAAAAATCTGGCGATCGCCCGCGGGCAAGTGGAAAAATGGCGCTGGGCTGAAGCCAAAGAACAGGAATTCCGCCAAGCGCAACGGCAATACCGTCAGATTCAGCAACAACTGCCTGCCCTAATGGCACAACAGGAGGAACTGCAACGGCAGCTCAATGCCCTTGAAACAATTTCTCCGCTAGCACAAACGCTGGCAAGCCTTGACCAGCAGTTGGCAGCCTTGGCCTACGATCCTGAGCACCATGCCCAAATTCAGGCACAACTAGCTGCCCTAGAAGCCGACTATGAAGCTTATCAAGCCCTGCAACGTGGGCGATCGCGCCAACCCCAACTGAGCCAAGACCTCCAGCACCTTGCGGAGACGCTTCAGCAACAACAGAGACAATTACAACATATTACCGCAAAACTTGCCAGCCTTGAGGAAACAGCTCGTGCTGCTAACCGCTTTGCCGCCAGTCTCAACCAACGTCAACAGGAACTCCTCAAACAGCAGCAGATCTTAGAGGCCAACCTTGCCCACCACGGAAAGCTCACCGCTGAATTAGAGCAACTCCATCGCATCGCACAGGAATACGAACAGGGACAACAAACCCTCGCCCATCTCCGCCATCAGTATCGCCTCTACTGTGAGCTAGCCCAAGCCCTCGGCAAAAATGGCATTCCCGCCATGCTCATTGAAACCGTCCTCCCCCATCTAGAGGCAGAAACCAATCATATTCTCGGTCGCCTCACTAACCATCAGCTCCATGTTCAGTTCATTACTCAGCGCAGCCGCCGCAGTGGGGCCGACACCAAACCCATTGAAACCCTTGACATTCTCATTGCCGATTGCCAAGGTACCCGTCCCTACGAAAGTTATTCCGGCGGTGAAGCCTTTCGCATTAATTTTGCTTTGCGTTTAGCACTAGCACGGCTGCTCGCACAGCGTTCTGGAAGTGATGTTCAGTTTCTGATTATTGACGAGGGGTTTGGTACCCAAGACGCCCAAGGTTGTGAGCGACTCATTGCTGCCCTCAACGCGATCGCTCCAGAATTTCACTGCATTTTGGCCATTACCCACGTCCCTGCCCTTAAGGAAGCTTTTCAAACCCGCATTGAAGTCACTAAAACAGCAGGAGCTTCCCAACTCAGCATCATTACCTAAAATAGGCCTAGTAGTTTTCGGCAAAATGGTAGAGTATGGTCAGCAACAACACACTTTACTATTATGACGGTTGAATTGATTGCCAAACTCAGCGATCCCATTGTCAGCGCCGGACAGGGGGCACAGCGGCAACTGGAACTGACTATAACAGCACAGCGACAACAACGCCAGCGCGCCCCCCTCAATCTCTGCCTCATCTTGGATCACAGTGGCTCAATGGCAGGTGTTCCCTTAGTAACGGTAAAGCGAGCTGCAGAGTCGTTGGTTGATCGCTTGCTGCCCACAGACCGGCTGAGCGTCGTGGTGTTTGATCACAAGGCGCAAGTTTTGGTGCCCAATCAATGGGTTGAGGACAAAGACATCATTAAAGCTCAAATTGGCGCTCTTGAACCAAGTGGAGGCACTGCCATTGACGTGGGGATGAAACTGGGTCTGGCGGAGCTGGCCAAGGGCAAACAGGGCACAATCTCTCAAGCTTTTTTGCTCACCGATGGTGAAAATGAGCACGGCGATAACCAACGCTGTCTTGACCTAGCCAAGCTAGCGGCAGAGTACAACATCACGTTTAATACCTTGGGGTTTGGCGTTCACTGGAATCAGGATATCTTGGAACAGATCGCCGATGCTGGTGGCGGGCGCCTCATGTTCATTGAGTATGCTGAGCAAGCAATTGCCTGTTTTCAATCGCTCTTTAGCCACATCAGTAGCCTAGACTACACCAATGCCCATGTCCTGCTCACTCTGAGTGAAGCGGTGCAACTAGGGAACTTCAAACCGGTGAACCAAGTAGCTCCCGATACAATCGAACTCACCTATGAAACTCCTAATCCCCACGAGTATGTGATTCGCGTCGGCGATATCTCTGCTACCGTCAAACGCACGCTCCTAGTTACCCTTAGTATTCAACCTTTGCCGCCGGGATCTCACCTTGTGGGTTTTATGCAAGTCCGTTACGACGATCCGGTACAGCAGTCTGTCGGCCTGTTCTCTGAGAGAATTCCGCTCACACTCACAGCAGAACCAGAGCACATCCCCGAAGTGGATCCACAGGTGCAGCAAAGCATTCTCACCTTGGAAAAATACCGCAAAACCAAGCTCGCGGAAACGAAGCTGCAATCGGGAGACACTGCTGGTGCAGCCACTTTTCTTCAAAGTGCTGCTAAAACCGCCCTACAACTGGGGGATACAGAAGCGGCAAAAATTCTCGAAGCCTCTGCCCAAGAACTCCAGCAACAATCCACACTCAGTGAATCGGCTCTCAAACGCACGCGCATTGCCTCAAAAACGGTTTTGAGCAGTCCCCCCTCGACCTAGGAAAAATTGCCCTTCCTGTGATAACACTTGCCACTAGGAATAGATCAAGCATGGTTACCTACCTTATCTCTTCTAGTGTAGTCGCCGGTGCGGCAGCGATCGCTGGCTGTCTTATCTTCCCACATCAGCCCTTAAATGCTCTTGCTCTTTTCCTATCCCTGACCCTTGTTCAAATAACGTTGGTGACACTGGTGGTGGGAGCCTTGAATCTTCTCACCCCTTTATCTTTGCTGATAGGAAGTGCCGTTACTGCGACTCTCATCCTGACGTTGCTGTTATGCCATAGAGACTGGTTTTTAGTGGAGGAAAGGGGGAACCTCAGGCGCAGTCAGTTCAATAGTCTAAATGAGTCTAAATGCGAAAGGATGGCTACTTGCACTTGGATTAGCCCTTCTAGTGCCAGCTTTGCCCCACAAGCCGATTGCCCAGCTTTATAAGCAAGTTACTTTAATCCCCTAACAACTCTTGATGCAGAACATTATCACCTTCCGAATGCGATTGGCTATCTTCAAAGTCATGGTCTTTGGAAATTATCAAACCAGTACAGCCAGTATCCTGGTGGCAATGAACTGATCAATCTTTGGAGTCTAGTTCCCCTCCAGCACGACGGTGTACTTGGCTTGACAACCTTTGCCCTCAATCTGGGTCTGTTAGTGGTCGTCTTACTTTTGCTTCGGGATAGTCAGCCTTGGAAATATAGTTTCTCGCTATATCTTGGCTTTCTACTCTTTTTGTTACTTTATTTTTGCGTTCCCACTTTTCTATCTTCTTTTCTCTACGATGTGGGTCGTAATGACGTAACCATCACTTACTGGGTGCTGATGGGATTTTGGACGTGGATGGTATTCATGAGGACAAAGAAGGCAGCGAAAAGCTTTTGGCTTCTGTGGTCAGGGATAAATTTTGGCTGTGCGCTAGGTGTGAAGCCCTATGCCTTTTACTACATCATCGGCCTCGGTCTTTTGACAATTTTTCATTACATAAAAGCATCAGGTAGGAGTGCTTTATTGAAACAACTGAGAGAAGTTTTGCTGTTTTGGCTACTGCCAATTATTACGATTTCTAGCTTTTGGTACCTACGTAACTTTTATCTTTTAGGGACAGTTTTTGAAAAGGATATTTTAGAGCTGGGCAGTAGCTTCATGCTTGCTAAACATCTATTCAATCCTTCTTATTACGAACACCATTATTCTCGTTCATGGGTCATCCCAGTTCTTCTTCTAATGAATGTCATCTTAGTTGTTTTGCCGTTCTTAAGCAAAGTGAGATATAGGAATACTTATTTTCTTATTTGCTTTAATGTTTTGGGTTTTCTGGCATGGCTACTTACCCCCTTTGGAGCTGGATCTGGTACAAGCTCACTAGACTTTCAACCACGTCTCGCTGGTTCCTACTTCGTGGGACTAATAATTCTACTGATTTGTTTGAGCAGGCAATTTATAGGACAGCTGCTATCAAAGCTAAGAGAAACTTCTGACCAGTTTCTCAGCACGCTGCATTGCCAATTACCGCTTCGACGTTATTTAACGTTCACCCTTGTAAGCAGCAGTTTTGCTATCTGGACGGGGATACTGTTTGGCCAAACCCTTGCTTACCAACCACCAAAAGGCCTGCCAGGCTGGGAAAAGGTATTCCCTTTGTCTGTCTCTCCGATTACTACTCTTTTCCCTGCCAGTAATCAAGCGAAAAAGATACTCACTATTTACGAATCAACTAAGGAAAGTAGCATTTATAAATGGGTTCATGAAAACATCCATGACTCTCGTATTTTGAATCTTGGCCTAGCAAGCTATGGCTTAGTAAATTTCCCCTTTAGCAATGAAGTAATTGTCCCATATCGAATCCCTGAAGCAAGGGATGACTATGACTACATCACGGTCTTACTTCGTGATTCCTACTCTGGAACTCACTACGACCCCGAGCGGTGGAAGTCTTTTGTAAAAAATCCCCAAATGTATCGGCCTGTTTTTCGCGATCACCTTGTGTTGGTTTTGGCCAAGCAGCCACTTCAAAATAGTATTCCTTCACCTTGACTAAGAAGAGAAGCACTTTACTTCCTAGGATTTGTGCAAGTTTGTTAAGAACGCCTCATTAGCCAGACAGGATCGCCGTTTTCACAACCGAGCACCCTTTGAGCACTGCCGCCATTGACTGCTATTTCAATAAATCCGTGACTACCCGCAAGAGCAATTAGGTGGTGAGGGGGAACATCGCCATAGGTCTTGGTCTTGGCAATTGGAATCCGTTGCCCTTGAATTTCCACCCAGTGGTACCCCTTAGCCAACAGCTCCGCTGGCAGTGTGGTAATTAGATTGCCGAAGCGATCGCTAGCCTGAATCGAACCCCGTACACCACGAGGCGTGCTCTCGTAGCCAAGATCGGGCAGTTGTACCAGAACTTTGGGATCAAGGGGTTCGCCAAGTGCCATAAGGTCAACACCTCGACTTAAATGGGCAGCCACTGGGGCAAAAATATCCCGCCCATGGAAGGTGGCACTAGGGTTCGGGGTACGCCAAAAGTGCGGTTGGGTAAGTTCCACAACTCGTTGGGGAGGATAGCGATCGCACACTTGGCTAAAGATGCCGTTATCCGGTCCGACACCATAGGCATTGCCGAAATCGAGGGCGATCGCCCGCCGGCTTGTCCCCACCCCCGGATCCACAACAACGAGATGGACAGTGCCCTTGGGAAAATAGGGAAACGCCTGCAAGAGTTGAAAACTAGCGGTACGGCAATCCTGCGGTGGAATTTCATGGCACAGATCAATGACTTGCGCTTGGGGGTAAATACTGAAAATGACCCCCTTCATCACCCCCACATAAACATCCCGATGGCCAAAATCCGTCAGCAGAGTTATCCAGCGAACCATGGACCGTTACAGAGACAGGCGCTTAAACAAAGATTCAGGAATAGAACGAATGACTACCATAATCCAGCGCCAAATCGGTCGCACATAGATCACGTCTTTCTTTTTAGCTATGGCTGTGAAGATCGCATTGGCCACTTCCTGTGGCTCAGCTGTGAGTAGGGAAGGTAACTTCATACCTTCGGTCATGCGGGTGTTCACATAGCCCGGTAAAACCGTTAAGACCTGCACCCCCGATTGAGCAAGGCGATGCCGCAACCCCGACAAGAATGCAGTGAATCCCGCCTTAGCAGAGCCGTAAAAGTAGTTACTAGCTCGCCCCCGTTCCCCAGCTACAGAGGAAATCCCCACTAGAGTTCCAAATCCCTGCTGTTCAAACCGCTGGGCAAACAGACTCAAAATTATAGCGGGCCCTTCATAATTGGTGCGCATTACTTGAAGGGCAAGGGGCAGATTTTGCTCACAGTCTTTCTGATCCGGCATTAAGCCGACAACACAAATAACGATTGCGGGTTGCTGCGGCAACTGCTGGACAAAGTCGGCATGGGTTTCCACCGCCAAGACATCAAACTCATGGACACTCACAGACACACCGTAGCGTATTTCTAAGTCGGCTTTATCTAGCTCTAGACGACTCCTCTGCCGTGCGGCCAATTGAATCGGATAGCCCTGAGCCGCAAACCGCCGGGCGATCGCCCGCCCTATATCGGAAGTCGCTCCCAAAATTAACACAGGAGCTGTCATAGCTTTAACCTCTTCGACTGTTCCGAAGCAAAGTGCACCCTCCACTGATGGGCATTCCTGACCTGTACAAACGTTTCTACCCGAGAATCAGACTGGCGCAGGCGCATTGGAGTCAAATGGCTATCCTTGGCAAGGTAAAAGCGCCCCCCATACCCTAGGGCAATCTCCTCCAGTTGATCCAAAACTTTAAGGGTGCGTTGAGACATCGGAAAGTCCAAGGCCAATGTATAACCCGCCATGGGAAAGGAAAGATAGCCCTGGGAATGCCCCAACTTCTTCAAAACCGCTAGAAATGATCCCGTTGCTGCGGCTGACGTGCAATGGAGTAACGCCGACAGGCCTTCCCGTGCCGCACTGAGGGGGAGAACGCATTGAAACTGGACAAAACCACGCCGCCCATAGATGCGATTCCACCCCAGCAGACTATCAAGGGGATAGAAAAACGTCTCCCAATCCACAAAAGACTGACCTGCCTGACGTTGGCTATTGAGAAAATACAACTGATTAAAAGCGCGCACCGTCAATGAATTCAAAGCACCATTGGGAAAATCCATTACAATGGAGAGTCTGCGTCGTCGCGGAGTCCGCAGTGGCCTTTGCTGATATTTAGCTGGCAGCTCCTCCCGTGTAGCATGTTCCCCGAGCATGACAACAGACCGGCCTAAATGGGCACCGCTGGCCAGACAATCAATCCAAGCAACAGAGTACGTTGCCGCCTGAGCAGCCTCAAACAGATCAATGGCCTCGTCTAAATTCTTGGCGATATGGGTAGTCTGGCGAATCCAAGCCGTTTCAATGGGGCGCAAGCGAAAGGCGGCTCGCAAAATCACTCCCGTCAAACCCATTCCCCCCACTGTCCAGTAAAACAAATCTCGATTTTCTAAAGGGGAGCAGCGATAAATTTTACCCTCAGTGGTGAGCAGATCCAGCCAGTCCAAACTATGTACAAAACTGCCGTCTTTGTGGTGATTCTTCCCATGCACATCGGCAGCAATCATGCCACCTACAGTAACAAACTTCGTGCCGGGGGTAATCAAGGGAAACCAACCGCGGGGCACAAAAATCTCTAGAATCTCCGCCAACAAAACCCCAGCTTCAGCAATCAACTGACCGGTTTGCGGGTTAAACTCCAAGAGACGATTGAAATGGCTCATTTGTAGGGTGGCTTCCCTATTAAAGGCACTATCCCCATAGGCACGGCCATTTCCTCGAGCAATAAGTGGCAAGCCACTCTTGAGCAGATGGATAATCTCGGATTCTGAGCGTGGGCAATAAACATAACAGGTTTGTACAGGATACCGTCCCCAGCCACAGAGCGTTTTGCGAGAACTCCTAAGAGTCATGACAGAAGACATATCGTTTATCCAAGTGATACTTGACTACATAGCCAATGGCTAAACCAATGATTGCGCCAATTTCTCGCATGAAATGGTTCTGCCAAATCAGCCAAAAGACTGTTTCAAATCCCCAAAAGATTGTCGTTGTAAAAATCCCCATCAAAGCATAAAGACTAAATTGACGGCTGTAGTGATGCACACCCTTTTTATGATCGAAGAAGATCCAACGCTTGTCCAGATAATATTTCACGCCTAAGCCCACAAGTGTACCCACTGCCACTGCGGTCATAAAATAGGGCAAGCGATTATCAATCAGTAGTATCACTCTCTGAGAAGAGAGATTTAGAAAGGTAGCAATAATGGCAAAAGCCGTATAGCGAATAATCAAAGTTTGTAAAGTCATAAAATTCTACCTAAGATAAAGAAAAGTAGGCAGATGAGAAAGCACAGTTGACTGGGGCGATCTTTAATTGCATAAACAATTGGATCATAGTGCATCAAACCTCGGTGAGTGAGCATAATCGTTCGGGTAATCCAGTACAGTAGCACACAGCAAATGCCCCAAAGCACCTGTGGCTTTGTGTAAAGAAGCTGCACTTGGGAAGAATTGATATAAAGCGCCAGTACTAGAATTGAAACATAGCCTGCCCCAATGGCCATCATGCTAATAATGGGTAAATCGTCAATATAGTAGCCTCGGCCACCGGCCTTGAGCTGTTTGCGCTGACGATAATCCACCAGTTCAGCTTGCCGCTTGACGGTTGCTAGGCTAAAGAAGAAAAAGATGGAGAAGGCCAAAAGCCAGACACTGAGGGAAATCCCAGTGGCAACTGCACCCGCAAAGATACGAATGGTGTAAAGACCAGCAAGGGTACAGATGTCAATAATAATCCGCCGCTTTAGGTAAAAAGAGTAGGCTGTCGTAAGACCATAATAGAGCAACAAAATGCCGAGAAATGGCCAACTAATAGTGGTGGCGATCGCTAGCCCGGCGCCCAAAAGCACCAACATCATCCATATTCCATGAATCAGGGGAAGATCACCTGCGGCAAAAGGACGGTGACGCTTCCGCGGATGGGCGCGATCAACTTGCAAATCTAAAAGATCGTTTAAGACATAGACACTGGAGGCTACAAGACTAAAAGCAACCGCTGCCACCAGCGAACCCCAAAAGGTTAGCCAATGAAACTGATGTCCTGCAAGCATGGGCACAAAGACCAAAACATTTTTTACCCACTGGTGGGGACGGATTGCTTGCAAGTAGGGTTTAACACTGCGTTTTGCAATGCCTAAATGTTCTACATTAAGATTTATATGCTCAACTTTTTTGCGTAGCTCTGGCGAAGCATTAACCGTAATTGCTTTAGCTGCAACTGCCCACACTGGCAAATCGGCGGCATCATCCCCCATGTAGATAAACTGCTGTTGTCCAAATTGCTTAAGCAAAAACTGAGCTTTGGTCTTGCCCTTGAGATTAACTTGCCCGTCGGAACCATAGACGGTATCAAAAAGACCCAAATGGGCAGCAACTTTTTCAGCCAAAATTTGATCTGTGGCCGTGGCCAGTGCAGCCCGGCCCCCTTCTGCTTTCCAAGCCTGAATGTATTGAATGACTTCAAGATTGTAGGGCAATGTGGCTACGTCTATTTGGCAATTGATTGCCAAGAGGCGCTTGATTGGCGCCAGCTTCCAGCAATTAACATTGAGCCACATTTGGGGAGCGCGTTGCAAAGAGAACCAAACACATTCAAGCAGAATGTCGGTTTTCAGCAGTGTTTGATCTAGATCAACAACGAGATACAGCCCTTTCATTGATCTCGGTATGCAGGCTTCCCCAATAAACTAGCAAAAAAGTGGCGATCGCTCCCCTCCTAACCAATTCAGCCAATCAGCCAATAAAACAAGGCGCTCATGCTGTTCAAGCTGGGGTCTAGAACACACCTCAGCCAGATTTTCAACACCAGTTGTGAGTTCAAAACAGGAGAGTCGCAAGTTTCCTTTTTTCTAGTCTCTCAAGCTATCGTTCAACACCTCTGTCGGCGATGTTCAGTAGCGCATTGGAGCTTTGATTGACAGCCAGAGCTACTTATGGCCTCTCGCATCCGCTCGACGCAGGCTGAGAGTGTTAAGCTTTGTTACAGGACTCAACACTTCTGCACGGAGTGTTCACTTGCTGTAAAAAGGACTGTAAGATACTCGGTGTTTCTTGTGCTCAACTTGCCTATGGGTCACCCCCTCCTGATGCCCACCATACCTGTAAAAGTCTCAGTTTTTGGACTTCCCCTCCATTTGGTGGACAATGCTCCCGAGTGGCTACTGATGCAACAGCGGGATGGTCATGGTCAGCACGTGGTCACGCTCAATTCAGAGATGGTGATGCTGGCGGAGCGAACACCAGAATTTGCTGATGTTATACACCGCGCTGATTTGGTCATTCCCGATGGATCGGGGGTGATTCTCTACCTCAAGTTGCATGGCCTGTCCGTACGCCGTCTGCCGGGGATTGAATTTGCCGAAGCCCTTCTGCGGCTGGCCAATGAAGCTCCCCAGCCTAAGCGGGTCTTTTTCTATGGGGCAGCACCGGGGGTGGCAGAAAAAGTGGCTGAGCGCTGGCATCGAGAGTTGCCAAACTTAAAAATTGTTGGCGTACAGTCCGGCTACCACGATGCGGATACCGAAACGGCTCTCATTGAAAAGCTAAAGGAAGAGCAACCCCACATTATCTTCGTTGCTTTGGGGGTGCCTCGGCAGGAGTACTGGATTGATCGCCATCGTTACATTTGCCCGCAGGCTATTTGGGTGGGCGTTGGCGGGAGTTTTGATGTTTGGGCAGGGGTGAAGAAACGGGCACCCAAGCTATTCCAAAAACTTTATCTGGAGTGGCTCTATCGCCTGTATCAGGAACCTTGGCGGTGGCGACGCATGCTGGCTTTACCCCAATTTGCATGGAAGGCGCTCCTGAGTCGTTTGTATGGACGACAGCGTTTCTCATGCCGATGACAGCAGTGACTCCAGTGGGAACCCCCTGTGAGCCGACCTCTGGGGGGGCAATCATTGCGGAGCTGTGTCAAGTCACAAAGTCCTTTGGTGGCTCGTTGCCCTGCTTACATCGCGTTAGTTTGCAACTGCGACGGGGAGAGTTTTACTTTCTCACTGGGGCTTCGGGATCGGGTAAATCCACCCTCTTAAAACTGCTCTGTGGTCAACTGCAGCCAGATCAAGGCACGGTTCGCCTGTTTGGTGAGGAAGTCAATCCCCAGCAAGATTGGCGCATGGCACAGTTGCGGCAGCGCATGGGAGTGATTTTTCAGGACTTTAAGCTCTTGGGCGATCGCTCAGTTGCTGAAAATGTTGCCTTTGCACTGCTTGTGCGTGGTACACCAAAAGCAGAAATTCAGCAGCGGGTGCAAACTGCCCTCAAACTGGTGAGTCTAAGTCACAAAGCCAGTGCCTATCCCCAATCCCTATCGGGGGGAGAGCAACAGCGGGTAAGCATTGCCCGTGCTATTGTTGGTGGCCCTGAGCTATTGCTGGCGGATGAACCCACTGGTAACCTAGACCCCCAAACGAGTCAACAAATTCTCGCCTTGCTCCACCGCCTGCACCAACGTGGGTTAACAGTTCTCTTTACCACCCATGATTTGGCTTTAACCCGCCTAGTTTCACATCGGATTCTCCATTTGCACCATGGCAAACTTGAGTCCCTTCCCTACCCTTGATTTTCTGATTCCAGAAGTGCGCCGCAGTCTCTGGCGCGGTGGCTGGCTCAATGGTGCAGCTGTTATTGCTGTGGCCGTAACCCTCTTTATTTTTGGCTGGGGCTGGCAAGTGTCGCAACTCCTTGGTACCGGTGTCGAGTCCCTCGGCAATCGGCTGGAAATTACTGCCTACGTATCCTCGAATCTGTCGGCAACTCAAGTGGCAGCCCTAAAGGAACAGTTGGCGGCATTACCAGGAGTGGCAGACTTCACTTGGATTGATCGCGATCGCGCTTGGGCAGAATTGCAAGCGGATTTGGGTCTCAAAAGCGAACAGAGTGGGTTACAGCTCTTTGACACCAATCCCCTGAGCGACGAAGTGAAAATTCGTGCCCAAAGCCTCGAACAGGTGGCTTCTTTGGCTCACCAAATTGCCCAAAAAGAAGGCATTGAGTCCGTACAGTACCTTGAGCGCGCCCTCGCAGGCCTGCAAAGTGTGCAGCGAGTGGTGCGGGGAGTCACGTTGATTCTGGTGCTGCTACTAAGTTTAACGGTGGTTGCTCTGGTAAGCGCTATTTTGCGCTTGATTATCCTTGTGCGCCAAGCGGAAATTGAGATTATGACCCTAGTGGGGGCCACCCAAACTTGGATCTATACTCCCCTATTCATTCAAGCTGCTAGCCTAGGGGGAGGCGGCGGTTTGCTGGCGTGGATAGTTGGTTGGGGCAGCAGTCAACAACTTCAGCAGTGGTTAGCCCAACAGACCAGCTTTCGTGCCTTTGCCAGCAATGCCTCCCTTGAATGGTCAGCAGGCTTGGGGATATTCCTAATTGTTGTTGGTGTTATTTTGGGGCTAGTGAGTACTCGCTTGGCACTGCAAACCACAGCCCCTATGCCAAAATAATTGGGGCAATGACGATTCATCGAGAACTTATGACACAATCGACACCTAACGAAAAGGCAATTGTTCAAAACTACTTCAACACTACGGGGTTTGATCGCTGGCGGCGCATCTATGGCACAGAGGAAGTCAGCAAGGTGCAAGCGGATATCCGCAGGGGACACCAACAGACCATTGATACGGTGTTGGCATGGCTGAAAGCCGATGGCTCCCTTAAGGGCAAACTCATCTGTGATGCCGGCTGTGGGGTTGGCAGCCTGAGCATTCCCCTTGCCGAGTTGGGGGCACGGGTCTATGCCAGTGACATTTCCGAGAAAATGGTGGCCGAAGCTCGCGATCGCGCCGCTGCTCAATTGAATGGCCACCATGAACTCATCTTGAGCGTCAGCGATCTCGAAGCCCTGCGCGGACAATACCACATCGTCATCTGCCTCGATGTGCTCATTCACTATCCCGACAGCCAAATGGCCGGCATGTTAGCCCACTTGAGTTCCTTGGCGATAGATCGGCTCATTCTTAGCTTTGCCCCCAAAACACCAAAATATACGCTCCTGAAGAAAATTGGTGAATTCTTCCCCGGCTCGAGCAAGACAACCCGTGCCTATCTCCACAGTGAGGAGTTTATTGTCGGGATTTTGCGGGACTTGGGTTGGCGGATTGAGCGGAAGGCAATGACAAAAACCCGCTTTTACTTTTCGCGACTCCTAGAAGCAGTGCGAGCCTAAATGATGAACCTCAATCTGAGCTTGGCAGAACTGCAAGCCTTGGGGCGCCAGTGGGGAACATGGTTACCTGCGGGCACAGTCCTGTTGCTCTGGGGGGAACTAGGGGCAGGAAAAACAACGTTTGTGCAGGCCTTAGCGGCAGGGCTGGGTATTGAGGAGCTCATCCCAAGCCCCACCTTCACGCTTATTCAGGAATACCCCGAAGGGCGCATTCCCCTCTATCACCTCGACCTCTATCGCCTTACCCCTGTTGAGGTGGTGGAGTTGGCACCAGAACGCTATTGGCTGGGGGAAGAAGTTGATCTAGGGATTGTTGCAATTGAGTGGCCCGATCGCCTGCCCAGCTTCCCCCGCGACTATCTTAAGCTCCAGCTTCAACGAGAGCAGGAGCGCACCCATCTAACTTTAGAGGCTGTAGGGGCAGCGACATCGCTGTTGCCCAAGTGCTTAAATCCCTAAGGGCGCGATCGCGATAGGCAGCATAGCGCAAGGCCTTTTGGCGAACCTTTTGCTCTAGGGGGGGTAAAATTCCAAAGTTGGGGGGCATGGGCTGGAAGGTTTTGCTCTCAGCCGTACTGATGTAGTGGAAGAGGGCACCGGCCATCGTCGTTGCTGGCAGTACCAAGGGTGTAAGCCCCTGGGCCAAGCGAGCCGCATTGGTGCCCGCTAACCAGCCGCCGGCTACCGCAGCGGTATAGCCTTCAGTACCCGTAATTTGACCCGCGGCCAAAAGGGTGGGGCGATCGCGAAACTGGAGAGTGGCATTCAATAACTTTGGTGCGTTTAAGAACGTATTGCGGTGCATTACCCCCATGCGCACAAACTCTGCCTGCTCTAGCCCCGGAATCATCCGAAAGACCCGCTGCTGCTCTCCCCAGCGCAGATTGGTTTGAAAACCCACCAAGTTCCACAGTTGGCCATGGCGATCCTCTTGGCGCAGTTGTGCCACCGCATAGGGACGCTCTCCCGTGCGCGGATCGCGCAGACCCACGGGTTTCAAAGGGCCGAAGCGCAATGTATCCACACCTCGCCGTGCCAACTCTTCCACAGGTAAACAAGCCTCAAAAAATTGAGCCCGCTCGCGCTCAAAGTCTTTTAGAGGCACCTGTTCAGCTTCGCAGAGGGTCTGCCAAAACCGCTGATATTCCTCAGCAGTGAAGGGACAGTTGAGATAAGCGGCTTCCCCCCGGTCGTAGCGGGAGGCCAGAAAAGCCACCTCACGGTTAATGGACTCCCCGACCACAATTGGACTGGCGGCATCGAAAAAGCTCAGATAGTCCAGCCCTGTAAAGCGTTGGAGATCGGTACTTAGGGCTTCACTAGTCAGGGGGCCGGTGGCCAACACCACAATCCCTGTTTCGGGAAGGTGCAGCAGTTCCTCGCGGCGGATGGTGATGAGCGGATGCGCTTCGAGGGTTTGAGTTAAGTCGCGGCTAAACCGAGCGCGATCTACAGCCAAGGCACCGCCGGCTGGCACTTGATGGCGATCGGCCGTGCTGATGATTAACGACCCAAGGGCACGCAGTTCATGGTGCAATAACCCCGTGGCGCGATCGCTCGCCTTGGCTCCAAAGGAATTACTGCATACCAATTCCGCCAACTCCGCCGTATGGTGAGCTGGACTGGGTCGATGAGGACGCATTTCATACAAAATCACTGGCAGACCCGCACGGGCAATTTGCCATGCCGCCTCCGTACCCGCTAAACCACCACCAATGATCGTAATCGGTTCCATCCCTATCCTTCTGGAGGAGACTCCACTGCAACATCTGAAGTTGGTAACCCCTCTGCGGTCTCTACCTCTGACTTAAAGACTAAACGCAACAGGGGTGGGGCAACGAACGTGGTCACAATCACCATTACGATAATGCCGGCATCGAGAGCTTTCGAGAGCACGCCGCTAGCAGACCCCACAGCCGCAAAAATCAACCCTACTTCCCCCCGAGGTACCATACCAATGCCAATTGCCCAACGGTTAATGCCCGGTTGACCAAAGACCGTTGCCCCTGTTACCACCTTACCAACAATGGCCACGACTACAAGGAACGAAGCAATAATCAGACCCGCATGATTAGCCGGTTCCAAAGGATTGAGAACGCTAATATCAGTACGTGCGCCAACACAGACAAAGAACACCGGCACCAACATATCGGCAATGGGCAAAATTTGCTCCTCTAGCTCACGCCGCTTCTCTGTTTCTCCCAAAACTAAGCCAGCGGTAAAAGCACCGAGAATCGCTTCCAGTTGCAGAATCACTGCCACGTATCCAAGAACAAAAGCAAAAATCAAGGAGGGAATCAGCAAGTTACCGCGCGTCGTCAGGCGATCGACCATCCCCAAAAAGAAGGGACTCAACAGCCGCCCCACCACGACGGATCCGACCAAAAAGACCACAGAGCTAATGATTAAGTAAATGACATTACTGATCTCGACAGTACCGGTTTTAGCCAGACTCGCCACCACTGCCAGCACAATAATGCCGAGAATATCATCGAGAACTGCGGCGCCGATGATGATTTGACCCTCCGGTGAAGTCAGGCGCTGAATCTCGGCAAGGACTTTAGCAGTGATTCCGATACTGGTTGCCGTGAGCGCTGCCCCAGCAAAAATTGCCGGCACCAAGTCCACATGGAACAGCATCACTAGACCAAGGGTTCCCGCCAAAAAAGGAGCAACCACCCCCACTACCGCCACCAGAGCAGCTTGGGGACCCACCTTGAGTAAGCCCTCTAAATCCGACTCTAAGCCAATCTCAAACAGCAGGATCATCACACCGATTTCCGAGAGGACGGAAATCACTTCACTGGCGGTATTCGCAACCACTGTAGCCAGCGTGTCATCCATGCTGGCGGTCTGTTGGATAAATGTTGTCAGTGCCGAGGTTTCAGTTGCCCCCCCTTCAGAAAAGACCAACAAGTGCAACACAGAAATACCAACAACTACACCCCCTACCAGTTCGCCTAGCACCGGTGGAAAGTTAATGCGGGCACAAATTTCACCGCCCACTTTGCTGGCAAAGTAAATGACCACCAGACTCAGCAAAACAGCCGCCAAGATCAATGGACCCGCTTCCGCCAAGTTCACTGATTCTGCTGCAACATCGGCAAGAAAAGGTTGAAAAAGTGACGTTATCAAAGGCATAGGGGCAAATTTTACAAACTCTTTAACTAAGTTAACCACGCCTTCCCCTTCTGCTCAACCTTGAATTTACACTGAACCTAATCCTGTTCTTTGTTGTCTAACTGTAATGGCATTTCAACAGGGTTATCATAGTTTCTTATAGGGCGATCGCCCCCGCCTTGGGAATTCCCATTCTCTTGATCGAAGACAATTTGCACTACAGTTAGAAGTGTCGTTGCTAATGCGTTGAGTCTTGATGATGGAACTGGCTCAGTGAGGGGGGATGCAAAGCCGCCTTGGTTTTATAAATCAATTTTTATTTCCAGTCATCACTAGCCAGAAGCAGTCTAGAAGTCAGCTCAGTTGTATTATTGACTCTTAGGCTAAGCCATGAGTTTTTCTAAACTTTCCGGCAAAAGATTCTTGGTATAGTAGAAGCGTTGACGAACTATTGTCCACTCATCATTGGGTTAGCTATGTTACTGAAGTCCACAACACGCCATGTTCACATTTATGCCGGCCATGTGGTTGATGGTGAAGTTCATCCTGATACAGAAACGCTGACGCTGAATGTGGATCCCGATAACGAGTTGGAGTGGAATGAAGCTGCTCTTGCCAAGGTGGAAGCAAAGTTTCAGGAATTAGTGGCCAATGCCGCAGGCGAAGACTTAACGGAATACAATCTGCGGCGAATTGGTTCGGATTTGGAACACTTTATTCGTTCGTTACTGATGCAAGGGGAAATTGGCTACAACCTCAACAGCCGCGTGCGCAACTATAGTCTCGGAATTCCCCGGGTCAATCACTCTTAGATGCAATCATCCTCAATTGCAAATAATTCAACACAGTCCTTTTCTTACACAAAGGGAGTGCAATCCTCTCCTATAGTGGCTTTCACGATTGTTAAGCCTCTTCTCTCTTTGCAAAAAGAGCTGTGCTTGTTCTCTACTAGCCGTCAATTGGCAAAAAAAAGAGGCCATCGCTGACCTCAAATGACACTTTGACCGCTGAAAGTTGGGAGAGAGTTAAGGTCTAAAGGAGACCCCAGAAGTGAAGCACGCCTTGTTTGGTGATCAGTTCTGTGAGGAGCGCTGCCACAAAGCCAATCATGGCAAGGCGACCGTTCCAAATTTCAGCTTGGGGGGTGAATCCAAACACCCATGCATTGCGATCTTCAGCTTTGATGGTTTTTGTATCTTCCATGGTTTTGACTCCTGATCGAACCCTGTATCCTCACTGTAACAATTCTTTACCAATTGCGCAACAACTCTTAATATATTTTTCTCTATCCCTGCCCTAGAGGGCGATCGCGGTATCCTCAATCAATCACTGTGGCCATCTTGACATTCTCTAGCTTGGCAAGGATTTGCGGCTTGTAGTTCTCAAACTCTGCCTTGAGCAGATTACGGCTGACGACCGCTGGGGCGGAACTGGGCAAGCTTTTGCTGGTTTGCAACCAATCCCGTAGAAGTTGCCGTTGGAAAGCGGCGATCGCAAACGTGCGGACATTGATGCAGTGTTGGGGATCCTCCAGCGGAAAAAAGAGCAGTGGGTAGTAGCCAGTGTCTGCCAACAAAGTACAAAGTTCTTGATGGCGCGGTAGTTTCATATCGAGATAGCAGGGTAACCAACGCGGGCCTTGCTTGGGGTCATAGATCGCCGTAATCCAGAGGATCATTGGGTGAGGACTGGTGGTAAAGAGAAACTGGTTGTAGCGAATATTCAGCATCCGCCGATCAATTTCTGCCCGCGGCAACATCACCCACAGCGATGCTGCCGATTCCCGTTGTGCATACAGAGGCATTGGAAAGACAATTTCGGCCACTGGTTTATCCGCAGGCCAGACACTCTGCCAGCAGACTTCTTCAACCGTAGCCAGGGCAACAGGGGGTTGCGATGGCTGTTCAGGGAGTTGGGAAGTCCTTATGCCAATTGGGTCAATCCCCGGCTGAGTTACTCGACCACTGCCAAACTGCTCTTCAAGGGCAACGAGGACTTTAATAATGTCGCCCACGTTTTGGGGACGATCGGCGGGTGATTTGGCCATACAGGCCATAATCAGTTCTTCAAGGGCAGGGGGAAGACGTAACCCTGGGCTTGCAACACTAAAGGGTATGGGCTGTTGAAAGTGGTGCGCCTTAAACCAACTGCCAATGGAGTGGGTTTCCGCCTGGATGGGCATCTTGCCTGTGAGTAGCTCATACATTGTGATGCCAAGACTGTAGATATCCGAGCGGTGATCCAATTCCCGCCCTTCAATTTGCTCTGGCGAACAGTAGGCTAAAGTGCCCATAAATGAAGAGGTTTGACCCTTTTCAGAGACATCCCCCAAAAATTTGGCAATTCCAAAATCCAATACCTTGGCGAGTTCCCCTAGGGTATTGTCCTGAATCACAAGGACATTGCTAGGCTTAATGTCACGGTGAATAATGGGACATTTTTGACCTTCGATGACAATCCCCTCATGGGCAACCTGAAGACCAAGACAGATATGCCGTGCAATTCGCAGAAATCGGCTCAGAGGGAGGGGTTCTTCTAAAAGCAAATCGCTGAGGTTTTCCCCTTGCAAAAATTCCATGACATAGAAGGGAATTTCCTCATTGTTCATGCCGTAGTCCAGCACCCGTACCACGTGCATGCTCTTCTGGCCAAGAAGAGCACCCGCCCGCGCTTCTTGGGCAAAGCGGGTTTTCATGCGGTCATTGAGCAGGGTTTGTGAGAGAAATTTAACGGCAACAGGAACCCCCCCTAAAAGAATATCTTCCGCTCGATAAACCCGTCCCATCGAGCCTTTGCCAATCAGCTCTGTGAGCTGATACCGATTCATGAGAACTTGGCCAATATTGGTATCGCGGGACGGATCTGACATAGTTGCCTCAAGGGAAAATCGGCTGGCGAGGTCGCAAACAGGCAAGCATTGCGTTGTTCAATCTCTATAGTTATTATGTCTATTATCCTGAAAATCTTTAGGTTCTGTTTTATTGGTTGGGGCGATCGCTCTCCCTAAACTGTAGTTTCCTAAACATTTTTTGGGTTTTAAGCATTGGGAACTCCTAACCAAGACATCAGGGAGGAGCCGGTGATCTGAATCTCTTTGTTGAGGTCGGGAACGGGAAGAAAAACGACACCGCCACTACAGGAAATCTCCCCCACCGCTCGCCAGCGGTTAGCGGTATAGATATGCACATGATCAACTACCCTGCGGCGCCAACTGCGCCACATTTCGCTGGCTGCACAATCATAGAATTCATAGCCTTCGGGAATGGCGGCACGGGTAAAGGGCACCAATTGGGCTTTATTTTGAGCAAGATCAGGAAAAAATGAACCATGGGTCAATGCTTGTCGCAAAGCTTCCCACGCATCGCAGTAACGCTTGACGATGATCTGCAGTTGACCATTTTCACTCTTGCTTGAGGCAATGACGCCAGCTTTTTTGTCCACCAGTTGAATCGTTCCTAAGACGGATTCAATGCGGTAGCCGGGATTCGAGGCAAGGCTCTCAGTTCCATTGACAACATCGGCAACAAAAACAGCAAATAACTCGCTGTCATCCATGAATCCACTCCTGATCCTGCTCTTTTACTAGTTTACTTTGCTGCACAACCTGAACAGAGATTGGTCTTTGCTTTTTCTATTGCGAAATTAAAATATCTGCGAAAATTTGCTTTCTGAGGCGATCGCAAACCTCCGTATAATCATGGATTGATAAGGTAGTTGTATAGCTGCCTTCACTGGACTTTGATACAGGGGTATTTCCCACACTCTGACTGCTTTGAGATGCTTTGACTTCTGAGGTTAACCATGAAATATCGCATTTTAATGGCGACTCTGCTGGCGGTATGTTTAGGGATGTTTTCCTTGAGCACCCCCGCCTTTGCCGCAAAACAGACTTTAACCTATGACGATATTGTCGGTACAGGTCTGGCCAATAAGTGTCCCACTCTTGATGATACGGCGCGTGGTGCCTACCCGATTGATAGCTCCCAAACCTATCGCATTACTCGACTCTGCTTGCAACCCACGACATTTTTAGTCAAGGAAGAGCCGAAGAACAAACGCCAAGAGGCCGAATTTGTTCCAACAAAGTTGGTGACCCGCGAAACCACAAGCCTGGATCAAATTCAAGGGGAACTCAAGGTCAACAGCGATGGCAGCCTCACGTTTGTGGAAGAGGATGGCATTGATTTCCAGCCCGTAACTGTACAAATGCCCGGTGGTGAGCGCATCCCACTGCTGTTTACAGTGAAAAACCTAGTGGCAAACACTCCGCCTAACATGACGAGCATCACTACGTCAACCGACTTCAAAGGGGAATTCAACGTTCCCTCCTACCGTACTGCCAACTTCTTGGATCCTAAGGGTCGGGGCTTGGCCTCTGGTTATGATTCAGCGATCGCCATTCCCCAAGGCAAAGAGGAAGAACTGGCGCGCGCCAATGTGAAACGCTTCTCACTGACCAAGGGTGAAATTGCTCTGAATGTAGCGAAGGTGGATGGTCGCACGGGGGAAATTGCCGGCACCTTTGCAAGTGAGCAACTCTCCGATGATGATATGGGAGCGCACGAAGCCCATGAAGTGAAAATTCAAGGGGTCTTTTACGCCCGTATCGAACCTGCCTAGGATCAACAGACCCATGGCGACTCTTTTAGAACTCAGGGAACTGCGGGTCGCCTACCCTACAACATCATCTGCTGCAACATTCGTGGTGGATGGTGTTTCTTTTTGCTTGGCCGCAGGGGAGCGCTTTGGCTTAGTGGGGGAGTCAGGTTGTGGCAAATCCACGATTGGTAAGGCTGTTTTGCAGTTGTTACCGCCGGGGTCACAGGTCACTGGGGAGATCACGATTCAGGGGCAATCCCTTTTGGGGCTGACCACTTCTCAATTGCAGCGGCTGCGGGGCGAGCAAATTGGCTTAGTCTTTCAGGATCCGATGACCCGCTTCAATCCCCTCATGAGTATCTATGACCACTGCGATGAACTATTGCGCAGTCATGGGTCTGCTTTGAGTCGCTGTCAACGGCGACAGCGCATTGTTGAGGTGCTGGATCGGGTGAAAATTCCTGCCAATCGCCTCCATCAGTACCCCCATGAGTTGAGTGGCGGTATGCGGCAACGGGTGGCGATCGCCCTAGCGTTGCTATTGAATCCTCCCCTGATCATTGCCGATGAACCGACCACAGCCCTGGATGTGACCGTCGCGGCAGAAATTCTTGATGAACTCACGCGCCTGTGTCAAGAGGAGCAACGGGGACTGTTACTCATTTCCCACGATCTGGCACTAATGGCCAAATATTGCGATCGCCTTGCAGTGATGCACCAAGGCAAAATTGTCGAAATGGGTGCGGCTCGCCAAGTACTGCAACAGCCCCAACACCCCTATACCCAATTCCTACTCGCGGCTAGCCAACTCACCTCTCGAGAGCCCCCACCCTTGGACACTGCCCCAGAACTGCTGCAAGTTCACAATTTACAGCGGCACTATCGCTTTGGAGCATGGCTACAACCGCAAATTACGATTCGAGCGGTAGATGGGGTTAATTTGACATTGCGCCGGGGAGAAACCCTTGGCCTTGTGGGTGAATCCGGCTGTGGCAAAAGTACTCTTTCCCGCTTGATTTTGCAACTTATTCCCGCCAGTGCCGGTGAAGTGGTCTTTTTAGGTCGCAATCTAGGCCAATTGCCAGCGGCACAATTGCGGACTGTCCGCCGTGACTTACAAATGATTTTCCAAGATCCCCATGCCTGCCTCAATCCTAAAATGACTGTGGGGCAAAATTTACTGGAGCCCCTGCTGATTCATCGCCTGCTGGAAAAAGAAGCTGCCCAAGAACGGGTACGCGAAATGCTAGCACAGGTGGAATTAACCCCCGTCGAAGCCTACGTTCATCGCTATCCCCATGCCCTCTCGGGGGGACAGCGCCAACGGGTGGCGATTGCCCGCGCCCTAATCACCCATCCTCAGGTGGTCATCTGTGACGAACCAGTGAGTATGCTCGATGCCCATATCCAACGGCAGATATTGGCACTGATGCAGCAGTTAAAAGAACAGTTGCAACTCACATATCTTTTTATTACCCATGATCTGGCGGTTGCCCGCAGTTTTTGCGATCGCATTGCCGTAATGTTTGCAGGCAAGATTGTGGAACTTGCTCCCACTGCTGAACTCTTTGCCCACCCCCGCCATCCCTACACCCAACGACTGTTGACTGCTGCTTTTGGTCTTCTTTAACTTAAGTTAACGTTGCTTGACTATCTTAATAACTGCAAAATTACGCACTCATGGTGGTAAGGTAGCAATGACAGAGTATTTTGGTGACATTTTACAGGCCACACTGCGGCGACGGGATTTTCTTAAAACTGCCCTTTGGGGAGCGGCGGGCTTGGCACTAAGCCAAGTGGAGGCCGGTGTTGCTGCTTCTTTTTCTTCCTCTAGCTTGAGTTTTGCCACAATCTATCCCAACAAAGATGACAAAGTCACTTTGCCCGCGGGATTTAACCAGGGAATAGTGATTCGCTGGGGCGATGCCCTAGACAATGGCCCCAACCTCGACTGGAACCGTCTGCACGAGAGTGTTACGGCAGTAGAAGTGGAGCGGCAAAAACGCTGCTTTGGTTACAATTGCGATTTTGTGGGTTATCTTGAGGCTCCCCAAGGCCGCCGGCTTTTGGTCGTCAACCATGAATACACCAATCCAGAAATCATGTTCCGTGGCTTTGAGAAACGCCCCAATCAGTGGCAAGCGGCTCTGCAGCGGGAAGCCCATGGTGTATCGGTGGTGGAAATTCAGCCCCAAGGTCGGGGAGGATGGCGCTATGTTAAGGGTTCTTCCTACAATCGCCGCATTACTGGCTCCACGCCCTGCGAAATCGGCGGCCCCCTTCAGGGACATCCCTTGATGTGCACCCAATACGATCCACGGGGAAGACTGGTTTACGGCACTCTCAACAACTGCGCTGCCGGTAAAACGCCTTGGGGAACAGTTCTCACCTGCGAGGAAAACTTTCACAGCTATTTTGGTGGCAGCGAGGCACAACTGAGTGGCCAAGTGCGCGAACTTCACAAGCGCTATGGCGTTCCTAGCGATCGCGCTGACCGCTATGGATTCTATCTCTACGAAAGTCGATTCAATATTGAAAAAGAACCCAATGAAGCCTTTCGCTTTGGTTGGGTCGTAGAGGTCGATCCCCTCAATCCCAATCGTCCAGCGGTGAAACGCACTGCCTTGGGTCGATTCCGCCATGAAGCGGCAACAACGGTGGTTGCTCCCGACGGCCGCGTTGTCGTCTACATGGGGGATGACGCCCGCTTTGAGTACATCTATAAATTCATCACCAAAGGCAAATACAACCCCCGTCAACGGGAAGCCAACTGGGGACTGCTAGATGAGGGCACTCTCTATGTTGCCCGCTTTAATGAGAACCTAGGCGGTGAGTGGCTGCAAATTGCCTCTATTAAAGGAACGCAAATCATCCCTAACCCGGCATTGCCCGATGTCTTCCAAGCCGATCCCGGTCTGTGCTTGATTAATAGCCGCGGTGCTGCCGATGCCCTAGGGGCAACCAAAATGGATCGCCCTGAAGATGTGGAGTGGAACCCAGTCACCAAAACTATCTGGGTAGCCCTAACCTATAATGAGCGCCGCACAACCAGCGATCGCGCCAACCCCCGCACCGAGAATGTCATGGGTCATGTGCTGGAGATGGCAGAAGCCGGTGGCAACCCCACCGCGCTGCGCTTCCAGTGGCAGATTCCGCTGCTTTGCGGCGAACCGGGAGCAACTGCTTCCAATCGGCAACTCCTACTCTACGGTCAAGCAGTGGATAAAACCGTGCCGGCCATCTCAGCGCCCGATAACTTTGCCTTTGATATGCGGGGCAATGTCTGGATTGCAACCGACGGCAACCCCGGCTCAAGTCGCCTCCAAAAGAACGACGGCGTCTATGTCCTCAATCCCTTCCGCCGTGAATTCAAGATGTTTCTTTCGGGGGTTCCTGGCTCTGAGATCTGCGGGCCAGAGTTTACCACCGACAACCGCACCTTCTTCTGTGCCATTCAGCACCCCGGCGAAGGAGCTAAATCCACAGCAGAACTCCCCACCCGCTGGCCCTATGGCGACAATGTGGTGATACCACGGCCTACGGTGATTGCGGTCTGGCGCCAAGACGGTCGTCAAGTGTATGTCTAGGGTTGACGTGAGGAAGAGCGCTTGAGGCGTTCAGTCCGCAAAGAAACCACAGAAGCACCGGGGAGACGCTTCCCCTGAAAGTGGGACAGTTGAGTTGTGCCCGTGACTGCCGCAAGGTAAATAATCTCTGCCTGCTGAGCTTCACGGGCACAGCGAATTAATAGGCCAGCGATCGCCATACTGGCCATCATTGAACTACCGCCATAGCTAAAGAGGGGAAAAGGCAATCCTGTGGTTGGTAGGATACCAATGGCGACGCCTATATTAATGAGGGCTTGCAGGAGCATCATCACCGTCGTTCCTAGGGCAATGAGTTGGATAAGGGGATGCCGCGCCTGATTCACCACCCGCATTCCCAGCCAACCGTAGGCCGCCAGCAATGCTAGGAGCAACAGACACCCCAACAGCCCCATTTCCTCGGCATAGACCGCAAAAATAAAATCGGTGTGCTGGATGGGCAAGTAGGAAAGCTTTTGCTGGGAAAAGCCGTAGCCAGTACCGAAAACGCCCCCCGAGGCAACAGCCAAGAGACTCTGCACTAGTTGGTAGCCATCCCCCATCGCATCGGCCCAGGGGTTGAGGAAGGACATGACCCGCCGTCGTTGATACTCGTTAAGGCTAATGCTGAGGACTGCCAAGCCCAAGCCACCCGTGGCGGTCAACAGCAGTGGCGCCAAGGGTAAGCCCGCCCCAAGAGCCATCAGCCATAACGTAATGCCGCAGAGAGCTGTGGTACTGAGGTTTGGTTGAATTAAAATCCCCAGCAGTGTCAAGGCAAAGGCAGTGAGCCAAAAACAGCGTGCCTTCAAATGGAGCCGCCGCCAAGAACTAAACACCCAAGCCGCTTGTAGGACTAAAAAAGGCTTCATCATCTCCGAGGGCTGGAGTTGAAAAGAGCCAATACTGATCCAGCGGGTAGCGCCCATCACAGTTGTCCCGACCCCCGGCAGTCGCGTTGCCCAGATCAGCAGCAGAAACAAAAAGAAACTTGGAATAGCCAACTGGAGCGATCGCCCCAGAGGTAGGTGCAGAAATAGTTGAAACCCCACCCAGCCCAGGGCGAGCCACAGCAATTGACGTGTAAAGTAGTAAAGTCCATCCCCTGTTTCGGCCAAACCCACGGGAAAACTGGCGGAAAAAAGCACCACTAACCCCAAGGCAATCCAGAGAAGGGTTAGCCAGTGGAGCAATCGCGCCTCCAGTGACCATTGCTGCAGCTCGCGATTGCCAAGGGGAAGAAAACGCCACCAACTCACGCTTAGATGACCCTCACTGGCACCTACCACTACAGGAAGAGTACAGCCCAGCAGGATGGCAAAAGCTCACAATTGCAACAGCCATCGCCCTGAGAGAGCGTGTCTCCCCGCTGTGTATCCCCTATTTTAGAAAAAGGCTGTATCTAATCTGGCACAATTATTATGCATCTTTTAGAGCGACTGCCTGTGACTGTGCCTGCCATTTCTGAACGCTTTGAGCAATGTCGTGCCCGCCAACGCTGCGCCTTGATTCCCTTTTTGACTGCTGGAGACCCTGATTTAGAGACCACAGTTGCTGCCCTCAAAGCCCTAGATGCCCATGGAGCAGATGTCATTGAACTAGGAATGCCCTATTCGGATCCTTTAGCCGATGGTCCGGTAATTCAGGCAGCTGCCACTCGTGCCCTGCAACGGGGAACTCGTCTCGAGTCGGTCTTAGAAATAACAACGGACTTACACCGGCAACTAAGGGCACCGCTAATCCTCTTTACCTATTACAATCCCATTTATCACCGAGGAGTCTCTGCCTTTCTCAAAGCAGCTGCCCAAGCAGGGATCAAGGGCTTAGTGATTCCCGATTTGCCCTTCGAGGAAGCCGAACCGGTTCTGGCAGAAACAGTAAACTTGGGCTTGGAACTGACACTGCTGATTGCTCCGACAACGTCACCGGAGCGAATGCGGGCGATCGCCACCGCTTCCCAAGGATTTATTTACCTTGTCAGCACCACCGGTGTCACGGGTATGCGCCAAGAAATGGCCAGTCGCGTTCAGGAACTGCTACACACCCTACGGCAGATCACCCCCAAGCCCATTGGTGTGGGCTTTGGCATTGCCAGTCCCGAGCATGCCCGCCAAGTGCGCGATTGGGGCGCCGATGCTGCCATTGTCGGCAGTGCCTTTGTCAAACGTCTAGCAGAACCAGATCAGGGGGTCACCGCCGTCGCCGAGTTTTGTCAGTCACTCCGCACAGCCTTAGATACCCCCTAGGGACGCACGGTCAACGTAAAGTAAATGCCATCGGACTGTAAACTACGGGTTTGACCAGGCAGATCAATCAACGGCACCGCGTACTGGAACTGAATGTCAAGGTTCGGGATGGGTTGCACTAACAATCCCATCCCTAGACCGGCAATCACATTATTGGGCACCGCACCTGCAGGATTACGGCTATTGTTCCAGACGACCCCCAGATCAAACAGCGGCTCTATGGAAATCAGGGGGCGACGATTAGCGGTGCGCAGCACGGGAAAACGGGCTTCTCCAGAGAACCGCAGGCCATTATCCCCAGAAAGGGCATTGGTCGAGTAACCCCGCACCGACAGAGGCCCCCCGATCACAAATTGGTGGAAAGGGAGCAGGCTATTGGGACTGAGTTGGACATCGGTGCGCAAAATCAAGAAGTTATCTGCCCAAAGGCGTTGCAACCGCTGCCCCTGTCCCAGCCAGCTAAAAAAAGTCCCATCGGGTATGGGACGAGGGTTCTCTGTGGCTCCAAAGATGGGCAGGCCAAAGTTAAACTGCGAACGAAAGACCCATGCCCCCTGGGGATCACGGCGGATATATTCTTGGCTCAGTTCAAGGACACGGGTGGCACTATAGCCCGATGGGTCAGAACCAATGGAAATGGGGGCTGGCACTCCCAAAACAAAGGTCTGCGCTGACTGCATCAGTAAGCCAATGCCAAAGGCCAGCTCCTCACGGAGATTGCGCATCACCGGTTGGCGAAAACTGCTTGATAAATAGAAGACTCACTGCGAGTATTGAAGGCGGCAAGGGCGGGTAATTTCGCTGTCTGCTTGCACAGTACGAATGGTGAGTGTGCCATTCATAGCATTGAGGGGCAGGCTGTAGCCAAACTCCACTGTGTTGGATGCTCCCCAATCAAACGTGCCTAGGTTATTACCGATGGCGTAGGAGCCATAGACACTATCGCCGCGACCACTAAGGTTGTTGTATCCCAAAAAGGCCGTAGCTCGATTCGGGGCGATCGCCGGTGGTGTAGTATTATCCAGACCAAAGGCAGCATTCAACCAGCGGGCAGGTACCACCCGTACCACCAAAATACTGTCTTGGGGTGTACTGCCGGGTCGCAGACTTGCAGAAAGATTGGCAAAGAGGGGATCTGTTCGCAACAGCCGCAGCTGTTCTTCTAAATGACTGGAGTTGAGGGGGACCCCCGCGCCGCGGGCAATACGACTGCGAATATAGCGCTGAATAATCCCTTTATTACCTTCAATACGAATGTCCTCTAGGCGGCCTTCAAGCACTTGAATCGTGATCACCCCATCCCGTACCACCTGCTCACCTAAAACGGCGCGAGAGGTTAAATAGCCTCTTTCTAAATAGAGTTTTGTAATCGCGTCGGCGGCTCCCTGTAGCTCCGCAAGTGTCACCTGCCGCTGAGAATAGAGAGAATAGCAACGGGTGTCAATAAATTTGCTTTCACGTCCTCAACCCTGATGTTTAATTATTTGGTTTTAGATAGAGCCGCAAAATAAATGTCAAAACCTCTATTTTCCTTCCTCAGGGCTAAGCCTAAGGGATCATTGGCGTGAGGAGCTAGTCATTCGTGTCCGTGTCTTCAAATTCTAGCGGATTATTTATGGTTGTTGGCAAGACGGGACGATGCCCCATCAATGCTAACTCTACACGTGCTTCAAGGGGGGGGTAGCGCCATCAGGGCTATCAACGAGGGCGGATTCATCAATCGCTAGATCAAACCAAAAGGTACTACCGACCCCCAATTCACTAATTAAATGAATTTGTGTGTTGTGCTTGTGGATAATATCTTGAACGATAGCTAGCCCTAGCCCTGTCCCCTCTAGGGTATGTACGCGATTCTCGACGCGGAAAAATCGCTCAAAAACGCGGGGTTGATCCTCTGGGGCAATGCCCATACCCGTGTCGGCCACTTCAATGCGCACCCGTTCCTGCTCTGGATCGCTGGGGGGATGCCAGACATAGGCACGAATCGTCACCCGCCCGTTTTCGGGTGTAAACTTCAAGGCATTGCCCACCAAGTTAGTGAGCGCACCAACTAGCAGATCGTAGTTACCCCAAACCGGTGGCAGTGGGTTTTCCACTTCAGCAGTTAGGGTAATGGACTTGTTGGCAGCATTGAGCTGGTAGGTGCGCATAATCTGATCAATCACCTGCGCCATCTGCACGGCGCCAAATTGATAGGGGCGACCCGATTCAAGGCGGGAAATATCGAGGAAATCATTGACAAGACGAGTTAGACGATCGGTTTCATGGTTCGCAGTTTCTAAAAATTCCTGTTGTTGTTTCTCACTCAAACTGCTGCCATACTCTTGAATGGTTTCAATGATGGACTTGATGTTGAATAGCGGCGTGCGCAACTCGTGGGAGACATTGCTAATCAGTTGCGCTTTGGCTTCGTTGAGTTCCACTTCACGGGTAATGTCCTGAATTGTAATCGCAATACCTTTGGGTTTTTCCCGCTGCGCATCCATAACAGTTGTCAGCAGAATCCGCACCGATCGCGAGCTGGGTTCTTGCAGCGTCACCCGAAATTCTCCCCCTTCTGACTCGCCACGAGAAGCCTTGTAAAGTGGGCAGGTGAGTTTTTCGCACACAGGTGCCGGAAAGCAGTTGAGGGCATTTTGACCAATGACATTCATCCCCTCCCAATTAAAGAGACGCTGAGCCGTGGGATTGACCAGAATAATCCGCATGTCGGTATCCAGCAAAATCGCCCCATCAGCAATCGTGGACACCAAAGTGTCCAGTTTAGCTTTCTCAGCTTGGAGTTCTTCAATGTTTTGCGCTTCGTAGGAGGCAAGACGTTCAGCCATGTCATTAAAGCTGGTGATCAACTCCCCCAGTTCACCGCCAAAGGGCAGGTTAATGCGTTGCTTGAAATTCCCTGCGGCAATGTTTTTTACCCCCTGCACCAATTCTTTAATCGGTTGGGTAATGGTGAGAGCATTGAAGACGCCCCCCAAAATCACCATGATCCAAAGGGAAACAAAAACGGCGATCGTTAAATCCCGAGTGAGATTGGCAGAGGCAATAAATGTTTGGTTCGGGTTAATCCCAAGGGCAACGACACCTAGGTTTTCGCCATTGAAAGTCAGAGGGACAAAGACATCGGCAACCAAGCCATTGGGGGTTCGGTGCTGTCGCACTAGGGGTTCTTGGCTGGCACGGTAGGTCTCTGGCAGTTGAATGCGGCGGCGCAATGTCAGAGCACTTTCCACTGGGGGCGCAGAGTAGGGCAGGCCATAGTAAATTTCCCCTTCGGGATCGGCGAAAAGGATGTAGCGAATACTGGCACTGCGTTCATAAAATTTACGGGAAAATTCAGCAACGGCAGCGATATCCCCTTTGGCCACAAGGGGCGCTACATCAGCGGCTAGGAGTAACCCTAAATCGCGGCCATAGCGGGTGTCATTGAGGTGGGCATTGGTTTGAATGGTGTTCACTGCCCAAAAGGTGAGGCCACTCATGATGATGGAGACCACCAAAGTTGCTGTGGCCATAAGACGGGTTTGAATCTTGAATTCTGACCACCAACGGGCGATTCCCCGCAATTTATCGCTTAAGTCCCTTTGGGTTTTCTCCGTTTTCAAAACCACCATCGTGCCTAATGTACGAAAAATTTTCTCTGATTCTACGGGATTTTGCTTACATCTTTCTTTATTGTGGCATCTGAGAGGGGTTCCAAACGGGCAAACTCTTCAATGCGACGACTGTAGTGCTGTAGCATCTGCTCAGCCCACATGGCATCAGGAGTGTTGACATATAGGTGTACCAACGGCTCACTGGCATCGGGCAGAATCAGTACCCAGTGATCCGTATTGGGTTCACCAATTTTGACGCCGTCAATGAGACTCAAATGGTTACGGGGGTGGGTTTCTACTAAGTGACGCATCAGTGACCCTTTGGCAATCCAAGGACAGCGAATCGACCGGTGATAGTAGTGGACATGGGGCAATTCTTGGCGCATTACGGTAAGGGGTTTGCCAATCAGTGCGAGCAGTTCGACTAGGGTGGCAATTGTAAACATGGCATCGAACCCCGGATGCAGTTGTGGAAAGATAAAACCGGTTTCTGCGGCACCCCCAAGAACAACGCCACTGTGGTGTTGACAGGCTTCCATTAGATCAGTGGGGTTAGTGCGACTGCGGATAATGTGTCCGCCTTGCTGGCGGGCGATCGCCTCCACGGCACTAGAGGCGGTGACGGGCACCACCACTGTCCCCCCTGGATGGGTCAAAAGTATCAAGTAGGTCATCAAAGCCGTGAGTTCCTGATCGCTAAACACTTGACCGGCATTGTCCACCAATGTCAAGCGTTCACCATTGGCTGAGACTTGGACACCTAAACTGGCGGAAAGGGCGGTCACTACCTGTCCCAGTTCCCGCAGCAGCCGCTGTCGTTCAAGAATATTTAAGGGAGTTGGATGCAGGGTTGCATTGAGTACAACAGGATCACAGCCGAATTTGCTGAGAATCTGGGGCAAGACCACACCAGAGACGGCATAGGCGTAGTCAATGACAATTTTGGTTGAATTTGCACAGAAAAGCTGGGTATTTAGCCACTTTTCAAAGCCTTGGGCATAGGCAGCTACACAGGTGTTGGGATGGGTCATGACACCAATATCTGCAAGCAGGGCACGGCGAATATCTTCACGGAAGAAGGCGGTCTCAATTTGCCGCTCTTTAGCTTTGCTCAAGTTGATGCCCTTGTGGTCAAAAAACTCAATCAAAAGTTGATCGGCGCGATCAGGATGGGCACGCACATGAATGCCCCCACTTGCCGAAAGGGTTTGCGCCGCAAAGCGGGCAATCGGTAGGGCGATCGCCTCCAAGTTGAGGACATGAATCCCTACCGACATCAGCCCCGACATCAGGGCATGGGCCACCATCCGCGATACATTGCGTTGATCCCGCGAGACAAGGACACTGGTTCCCGGTTCTAGGGTTGAGGCATAGGCTGCCGCCAGTCGCACGGCAAATTCCGGTGTGATCTCTACATTGGCCGCACCGGCCACTCCCCGCTGACCAAAGAGATAGCGCTGACCCGTTGTGCCCCAGATCAGGCTTTCATTCACAATGGCGCCTGCTTCAATGCGTTTTCCCGGCCAGAGTCGCACCCCCTGACTTAGAGTGGCTTCCTCACCTACCATACAGCGACTGCCAATAATGACCCCTTCATGCAGCCTTACACGGCGATCGACATGGACATGGCGCGCCAAAACACAATGCTCTAGTTCACTGTCATCTCCAATAAAACAGCCACTCCATGCCACCACTGAGCGCAAGCGACTGCCATTGCCAATAATCACGTTATCCCCCAAGACCGTCCCTGCCCCAAGGATGGCTCCCCTACCAAAGCGACAGTTATTTCCCAAAACCAGTGGTCCTTGTAGCTGCACCGTCTGGGGTAAGGTGGTGTTGTGCCCTACCCATATTTGCGGCTGAATTTCGTGTCCCTGAATCTCCAAGTGGACACGGCCATAGAGGGCGTCCTGTTGCACCTGTTGATAGGTTTGCAAACTGCCAACATCGCACCAGTAGGCATCCGTAATGTAGCCATACATCGGCACGTCCGCCTGCAACAGCAACGGAAACAAATCCCGGGAAAAATCTCGCTCTATGCCGCCACTCAAATAGTCCATGACCGTGGGGCTGAGGATGTAGATGCCCGTATTTACTGTATCTGTAAACACTTCCCCTGCTGAGGGCTTTTCCAGAAACCGCCGTACTCGGCCATCACTATCGGTAAAGACAATGCCAAATTCCTTAGGCTGAGGCACACGGGCAAGAATGAGGGTCACTGGAGCACCGTGCTGCTGATGAAAACGCAGGGCATCAGTTAAATCCACATCGGTAATGCTATCGCCACTGATGACTAAAAAGGGATCTGTTAACAGCGTGGCAATGTTTTTCACCGAACCTGCTGTGCCAAGGGGCTGTTCTTCCTCAACGACATAGCTCAAGTGCACGCCAAACTCATTCCCATCGCCAAAATAGTCCCGCACCACATCGGGGAGATAGTGTAATGTCATTACCACATCATCGAGGCTATGGCGGCGCAGGAGATTGAGAATATGCTCGGCAATGGGACGATTGACCACCGGCACCATTGGTTTAGGTAGATCGCAGGTGAGGGGACGCAACCGAGTACCACTTCCCCCTGCCATGAGGACAACACGCACTGTTTTCTCCTTTGTCAAACCCCGCCCTAGGATTCCAGTGTAGGAGAAGACGGAAGGCGCAGGGTAATGGCTGAGGAAACTGCAATGATTTTTGACATTCCAGACCCTACTGCCTATAAAAAAACCTACCCTTGGTGAAGGGCAGGTTTAGATTGACGCTATGCGGCGATCGCGCCTAGGCAGTAAAGCTGGCTTTGTACTCGGCGATCGCTTCTTTCAAGAGCGCTTCTGCTTTTTCATCTAGTTTTTGGGTAGTGCGGATAATTTCGCCGTATTCTGGCTTGTTCGTGTGCAGGTAGTCCCGCAAACCGGCAACAAACTTGGCCACTGCCTCCACGGGAATGTCGTCAAGGTAGCCATTAGTACCCGCGTAAATGGTGGCCACTTGGTATTCCACGGGAATTGGCGAGTACTGGGGCTGTTTGAGAATCTCCCGCAGCCGCTGACCCCGCGCCAGTTGATTCTGGGTAGCTTTATCCAAGTCGGAGGCAAACTGGGCAAAGGCTTGCAGTTCATCAAATTGGGCCAATTCCAGCTTTAGTTTCCCCGCCACTTGCTTCATGGCTTTGATTTGAGCAGCAGACCCCACCCGTGACACAGAAATTCCCGCGTTAATGGCAGGACGCAAGCCAGCGTTGAAGAGGTCAGAGGAGAGAAAGATTTGGCCGTCGGTAATGGAAATTACGTTGGTGGGAATATAGGCAGACACGTCGCCAGCTTGGGTTTCAACCACAGGAAGAGCCGTCATGCTGCCACCGCCAAGGGCGTCGTTGAGTTTAGCGGCACGCTCCAGTAGGCGGGAGTGGAGATAAAACACATCCCCTGGGTAGGCTTCACGGCCGGGGGGACGACGCAGGAGTAGCGACATTTGTCGATAGGCTTGAGCCTGTTTGGAGAGGTCGTCATAGATAACAAGGGTGTGCTTGCCTTGGTACATGAAGTACTCGGCAATGGTGGCACCGGTGTAGGGGGCAAGATACTGCAAGGCGGCTGGATCACTGGCGTTGGCGGCAATCACAATTGTGTAGTCTAGTGCACCCCGCTCCCGCAGTACGTTCACCACTTGAGCCACACTGGAAGCTTTTTGACCAATGGCCACATAGACGCAAATCACATCTTGACCTTTTTGGTTCAGAATTGTGTCAATGGCAACAGCCGTTTTCCCCGTCTGGCGATCGCCAATGATCAGTTCCCGCTGACCGCGACCAATGGGAATCATGGCATCAATAGCCGTAATCCCCGTTTGCAATGGCTCACACACTGATTTGCGCTGAACAATGCCGGGGGCAGGGGATTCAATTAGGCGAGTCGCCGTCGTGTGGATCTCCCCTTTGCCATCAATGGGGCGCATCAGCGCATCCACTACCCGACCAATGGCCGCTTCACCCACGGGAATTGAAGCAATTTTCCCAGTGGCGCGCACCGTACTGCCTTCTTCAATCCCTAGGCCATCGCCCATCAGCACCACACCTACGTTATCTTCTTCGAGGTTGAGGGCAATCCCCACGGTGCCGTCTTCAAATTCCACCAATTCTGAGGCCATCACTTTGTCGAGGCCATAGACACGGGCAATACCATCGCCCACCTGCAAGACAGTACCGACATTATCGACTTTGATCGACTGTTCGTACTGCTCGATTTGTTGGCGAATAATGCTACTGATTTCGTCGGGTCGGATACTTACCATAGAAGTCGCTCTCAAGGGTTGAACAGTTTACAAAGGAGATGTTAGGCGGATTGCGCCAAGGTGAAACTGAGGCGGCGGAGTTGACCCCGCAGGCTGGCATCAAAGATTTGAGAACCCACTTTAATCACCACGCCACCAATCAGTTCGGGATCGCAGCCAGTAACAAGCTCCACATCGGCAGCACCGGTCATAGTTTTGACCTTTTCCACCACTGCACGGCGTTGGTCATCGTTGAGTTCGACGGCACTGGTAACTTCCGCCAAGACCACATTGCGAAGCTTGCGTACAAGGGCACGATACTGCTCACAAATAGGGCCAAGAAAGTTAATTCGCCGCCGATCTACAAGCAACATCAAAAAGTTGAGGAAGTAACCGTGTACCTTATCCACGGTTAACTGCCGCAGCACATTCTTTTTAGCCTCGGCCTTAATCAGTGGACTTGCCAGAAACTGTTGCAGTTCACTGGAGTTAGCCAAAAGTTCCAGAATTAACTGCGTATCCTGCTGAAACTGGTCAATAAGGTTGTGGGCTTGCGCCAACGACAGCAACGCCTCGGCATAGGGTTCAACAAGTTCACCACGGAAAGTGGTCTGCATCATTTGCCTCCTAGTAGGGCAATACTGCGATCAACAAGGGTGCGCTGAAGGTCTGGATTTTGGCTCAAACGTGTTTTGAGCTGGTTTTCGGCCTCTGCAAGTGCCATAGCAGCAATCCGCTCGCGAATTTCAGCGATCGCCCGCTCAGTGGCAGCACTGGTATCTTGGGAAGCAGTTTCCTTCAAGCGCTCAATTTCCCGCTTGGCTTGAGCAATGAGTTCTTCCTTTACCGCCTTGGCACGGGCAAGGGCATCTTCGCGAATGCGTTGTGCTTCCTGTTTGGCCTGAGCCAGTTTTTGCTGCTCTTCAGCAAGGCGGGCAGCCGCCACTTTCTGGCGTTCTTCTGCCTCTGCAAGGGCAGCGGCAATCTGTTGCTGGCGATCGCCCAAGGTTTTACCGAGGACACCTCGGCCAAAGTACACCAATACCCCAATCATGATGGCAAGGTTGATCACATTGGTTTCAAGCAAGTTGGTGTTAAGACCAAAGTGCCCCGTCTCTTCCATTGCCAATAGAAATACTGCGTCCATGACCCACACTCCTAGGCCAGTAATTTTGCTAATAACTGTTCACTCAAGCTGGCAACTTGACCCTCAAGCGCTTGCAGTGTCGCCTGTTTTTGCTGATCAATCTCTGCTTGAATCTTGAGTAATTCTGCCTGCACGGCCTGCTGTGCTTCGGCAATTTCGGCGGTGGCAATTTTTTGTGCCTCGGCTCTGGCCTCTTCAATCAGAGCTTGGGCTTGGCGACGGGTACTGGCCAATTCCTGCTCATACTGCTGAGCCAGTTCAGTGGCCTGTTGCAACCGCTCCTTAGCTTGCTGCAAATTGGTTCGGATATACTCATCCCGATTGTCCAATGCCTGACCCAAGGGCTTGTACAGCAGCGCATTGAGAATGACAGTCAAGATTAGGAATTGCACAGCCATCAGGGGTAGGGTGGCATCAAAATCAAACATCAGCCTCTCCAGAATGGGGAATCGGGGGAAAGCTCATCCAAGCCTCCCCCACTGGGGTTAATTAGGATGCAAAGGGGTTGGCAAACAGGAGCACTAGCGCAATCACCAGACCATAGATGGTCAAGGACTCCATGAACGCAAGGGTCAGCAGCAAAGTACCGCGAATTTTACCTTCTGCTTCCGGTTGCCGCGCAATCCCTTCTAGAGCTTGACCAGAAGCATTCCCTTGGGCTAGGCCGGGTCCTAGAGAAGCCAAGCCAACAGCTAGAGCAGCAGCCAAAACAGAAGCAGAAGCGACTAACGGATCCATAGTTGATTTCCTCAAGACGTAGTAGGACGAAACAAAATTTCAAAAGATAACAATAGCAGGGTATGTACCCCTTTTAGGAGTGAGCCCCTTCGTGCTCGCCGCCATGCCCCTCCATGGCCTCCCCAATATAGGTGGCTGCGAGGGTGGCAAACACAAGAGCCTGAATGGCGCTGGTAAAGAGTCCCAAGGCCATCACGGGCAAGGGCACAAACAAGGGCACCAGCAACACCAAGACCCCCACCACCAATTCATCCGCCAAGATGTTGCCAAAAAGACGGAAGCTCAGGGAAAGAGGTTTTGTAAAATCTTCCAAGATGGCAATGGGAAGCAATACAGGCGTTGGCTCAATGTACTTGGTGAAATACTTCAGCCCCCGCTTGCGTAACCCGGCATAAAAATAGGCCAAAGAGACCAGCAAAGCCAAGGCTACAGTGGTATTGATGTCATTGGTGGGTGCTGCCAGCTCCCCTTCTGGCAGTTCAATGAGTTTCCACGGTACCAGTGCCCCTGACCAGTTACAAACAAAAATGAACAGGAACAGTGTTCCCACAAAGGGAACCCAAGCTCGGTATTCGTGCTCACCCATTTGGCTTTTGGTCAAGTCGCGGATGAATTCCAGCGCGTATTCCATTAGGTTCTGAATACCACTGGGCACCTGCTGAATCTTCCGCGAGGCGACAAAGGCCGCCGCAATTAAAATGGCCATGACGAACCAAGTGGTGATGAACACTTGACCGTGAACTCTCAAGTTGCCAATGTGCCAGTAAAAATGGTGCCCTACCTCTAACTTGGCAAAGGGAAGAGCTGTCCAAAGGTGTATCAAAGGCATCATGCCTCCGCGCTCGGTTGTCTAAGCACTACAGTGAGCCAGTGTTAAGGGGACGGCAAAACCGTACGAAACATATAGACCAGAATGGCCGCTTTGTAGGTTAAGAATCCCAAGAACACTGGAATAACATGCAGCTCTTGCCAACGGGCTGCCAAAATAATCACAACCACAACGACAAGGAGCTGCGTTTTTACCAGCTTCTTCTGGTCATTTCCTAGGCGCTCCACACTCCGGGCTAGGAGCTGCAGATAAATTAGGCTTGCACCCGCCCCCAAAAGGTAATTCAATGCTGTGTTAAGGCCGTAAATGAGCCAAACCGCTCCAAAGGCGATCGCCATCAGCACTAAGCTTGTCGTGAATAATTCGCGACAGAGCTGATAAAACTCCGCCATCGAGCCGCCCTTGTGGGGGGAGTTGGCAACGGTTGATGGAGCAGAGGGTGCTGAAGAAGCAGAATCGGGAACGGTCACAGCAGAATAGGGAGCATCCAAGGATGCCTTGAACTGGCCACTAAGCATCCTATCACGCAGTGGTTACGAAAAATAGCGTAAAGCCCCTGGTTTAAGCGCAGGCTGAATTTATTCAGCCGTGATGGGGGTCATGACGGATTTTCACGTCCCTTGAGTCTAAAAGAAGCCCTGCCCATAATAGGCAAGGTCGGCTCTGGGGAGGGGATATTTGGCAATCCTTGTAACTTCGAAGGGAAAATTCTCCCTTTTGTAAAACGAGGGAGTATCAAGTGATGCTCCTAATCATCTAGGCTACTGCTGTTGATTTCGCTACGAATGTAGCCCTCAAGGAGTTGAAAAATCTCCTGTAAACGCCGAGGATTGGTGAGGTAAAGATATCCCAGTAGGGCTTCAAAGCCAGTGGCTTGGCGGTAAATTTTTGCGGCAACTCGCTTCGGGCCATCGGCAGCCGCATTGCGACCCTGACGAAAAATCGAGCGTTCCGTTTCGGTGCAATGCTCCCAAAGGAAGTCCATATAGCGGGCTTGACTTTCGGCGCGCACATGCGCCACCACTTGGCGGTGGTAGGTATTGATGCGTTGGGGCGGGGTTAAAAAAAGCCAACGAATAAAGAGTTCATAAACGGCGTCACCAAAGTAGGCCAAGGCTGCCGGCGGCAGTTGATGGGCGGGAATTTTGGGGGGTACAAGGGGCAATAGTTCCGTAGAGTCAAACATGACGTTTTTTTAACAAAAGCACCCCCCTTGGTTGTACCATCTGCAGAACTGAAGTGCTTAAGAATGGGCTTCCCCTGTAATTTGGGCGATCGCCGTTGCCAGATCCGGCTGAAGGGACAAAAAGTTTTCTAAACGAACCAGTTTGACAGTTTGAGTAACACGGGGGTTGGTGACAATTTGCAGTTGACCCTGATGCTCTTGGGCTTTTTTGGCTAGTTGTACCAAAATGCCGAGGCCAGAGCTGTCAATAAATTCAATTTTTGAAAGATCCAAGATGACATTGGCAGGCCCATCGTCAAAACACTTACTAATGACTTTGCGAAACGCCGACTCAGAAAACGCATCAATGAGACCCGTCAGGCGAAACACTTGATAGTTATCGCGAATCTCACGGGTACCTCTTAGGCTTTGGGTTAGGGCAAGTGGTTCAGAAATGAGTACCTCCTTTGCCGATAACTGGACACACAAAACGATAGAAGATAAGTATAAATAAACGTGGCATGCTTGTCTATGACCTCATGAGAGTTTGGCAGCGCAGCAAGCAGTTTGCCAGAATCAGATCAGGTACCGCCCCAATGAAACAAGTTATCCAAACTGTTGATGAGTCTGATTAACAGTAGCAGTCTGGGAGGGCTGAGCTTGCCCATTTGGCTCCAAGAAACGCCAGCGGCGATTGCGGTCTTTATGCAGCAGTGTCAAACTAAGTTTGCCGCCCAAGCTCCTTCTGGCTTTGGCGATGCCGCGATCGCTATTGCACTTGCCTGATTGACTGCCTCCAAGAAAAAATGAGCTATGAGGAATCTTAGAAAACTAGTCCCGACAATGAACCGCCGCCAGTCAAGACTGCAACTAACGAATGTATTGGTGTCATTTTTTAGTGTGCCTAGGATGGAAGGGCAATGAGCCTCCGCCTCTTTTGGCATCGTCGCGATCTGCGCCTGAGTGACAGTGTGGGATTGGCCGCTGCCTACGCCCAAACCTCAAAAGTGGTTGGTGTTTTCTGTTTTGACCCAGCGATTCTCAGTGCTGGGGATATTGCGGCGGTGCGAGTTACCTACCTTGTAGGGTGCCTACAGGCCTTGCAGGAGGCCTATCAGCAAGCAGGGGGGAGCTTTTTGATTTTCCATGGCGACCCACGTCAAATCTTGCCCCAAGTGGCCAGTGGCCTAGGGGCAGTGGCGGTGCATTGGCATGAGGATGTAGAACCCTATGGTCGCAATCGCGATCGCGCGGTGGCTGCCGCCCTCAAAGAAAAGGGAATCGCAGTGGAAACTGCTTGGGATCAGCTCCTGCATCCCCCAGAGGCCGTACAAACGAAACAGGGACAGCCCTACACCGTCTATTCCCCCTTTTGGCGCAACTGGTCAAGCCTAACTAAACCAGCGCCTGTCTCCCCCCTCGGCCATCTCGAACCCCTCACCGAAACAGAGCAAGCAACGGCAACCGCCTTGGGGGCTATTCCCCTGCCCACAGCCAAGGACCTGGGATTTCATTGGTCAGGAGAACTCATCCTTGCTCCCGGTGAAGCCGCTGCCCAAGCGCAACTGGAGACATTTATTAACCAGCACATTCAAGACTATAGCGAGCAGCGCAACTATCCCGCCCAGCCAGGAACTTCTCTGCTGAGCCCTGCCCTCAAGTTTGGTGTCATTGGTATTCGCCAAGTCTGGGCAGCCAGCCAAGCCGCCATGGCCGCAGCCCGCACTGAAGAGGCACAGATCAGTATCCGCACCTGGCAACAGGAATTGGCTTGGCGAGAGTTTTATCAACATGCTCTTTACTGGTTTCCCCACTTAGCGGAGCGTCCCCATCGCCAAGGATTTGCCACTTTCCCTTGGGTGAATAACACAGAACACTTTGCAGCTTGGTCTGAAGGTCGCACCGGTTACCCGATTGTGGATGCTGCCATGCGTCAACTCAATGAAACGGGTTGGATGCACAATCGCTGCCGTATGATTGTAGCCAGTTTCCTCACCAAGGACTTGATGATTAATCCCCAGTGGGGTGAGCAGTACTTTATGCAAAACCTGATTGATGGTGACTTGGCAGCCAACAATGGGGGGTGGCAATGGAGTGCCTCCAGTGGTATGGATCCAAAGCCGCTGCGGATTTTTAACCCAGCCAGTCAAGCGCAAAAGTTTGATCCTGAAGCGGAGTACATTCGCCGTTGGCTGCCGGAACTGAAATCCCTAGACACCGCAGCTCTAGTCACAGGCAACATTTCTCCCCTAGAGCGGCAGCGCTGCGGCTATCCCTTGCCAATTGTGGATCATGCCCAGCAGCAGCGGCGATTTAAGCAACTCTATCAAGAGCATTTTCGTTCACCCCTTGTTTAAGGATGAAATTGATGTTCCCTTGATCAGCGCAACAGCGTTATCCTGAAAAAGAACAATTTTTGCGGTTGCATCGCGCCCATGAATATCCTTGGTAGTCTGCTCACTCCCCCCGCTCCCCCCGTTCAAACCCGTCCCCGCCGTGGTATTGAGATTAAGTCCAAGCGCGAAATTGAGATCATGCGCCAAGCCTCGCGCATTGTGGCGACGGTGCTCAAGGAAATTTCCCAGATGATTGAACCGGGAATGACAACAGCAGATCTCGATGCCTATGCCGAAAAGCGGATTCGGGAAATGGGAGCCACGCCAAGCTTCAAAGGTTACCACGGTTTTCCCGCTTCAATTTGTGCTTGTATCAATAACGAGGTGGTGCACGGCATCCCCAGTCCCCGCAAAGTGATTCGCAATGGCGACATTGTTAAGATTGACACCGGTGCCTACTACAACGGCTTCCATGGTGACTCCTGCATTACAATTCCGGTGGGGGAAATCTCCGAGGAGGCTGCCAAGCTGGTGAAAGTGGCCGAAGAAGCGCTCTACCGAGGTATTGAGCAAGTCAAGGAAGGCAACTATCTCATGGATTTAGCCGGTGCCATTCAAGATTATGTGGAAGCCAATGGCTTTGTTGTGGTGGAAGACTTTACTGGCCATGGGGTAGGGCGCAATCTCCACGAGGAACCCTCGGTGTTTAACTTCCGCACCCATGAACTTAAAAACGTGCGGCTGCGGGCAGGCATGACCTTGGCCATTGAACCCATTATCAACGCAGGGTCAAAACAGGTGCGCATTTTGCGCGATCGCTGGACCGCCGTCACAGTGGACAATTCTCTCTCTGCCCAATTTGAGCACACGGTCTTGGTGACGAAAACGGGCTATGAAATCCTCACGGATCGCACCCTTGTCTAAAGCCCTATGACTAAAATTCCCTGCGAAGTCCTTGAGCGCCACTGCTTTTGCCGCAGTCGTAAATTTACCTTTGAGGTCAATCAATATCGCCTGCCCCATGGCTCTATCTCCATTTTGGGAACGGTGCGGCATCCAGGGGGTGCGTTGGCTGTGCCTGTCACCCCAGAGGGAAATCTCATTCTGGTCAAACAATACCGCTTTGCCACGCAGGAGTATCTGCTGGAGTTTCCAGCGGGCACCGTTGAGGATCATGAAAAGCCCCTTGTTACGATTGAGCGGGAAATTAAGGAAGAGACGGGCTACCGTGCTCACCACTGGCAAAAACTAGGGGAATTTTACATTGCCCCCGGCTATTCCGATGAAGTAATCTATGCCTATTTGGCTACCCAACTGGAGAAACTAGAGGCACCCCCACCTCAGGATGCCGATGAGCACATTGAAATTGTGGAATTTTCTCTACCTGAGCTGACCGCAGCAATCCACAGTGGTCAAGTGAAAGATGCCAAAACGGTTACCAGCTTTTATTTGGCGTTGCCCTATCTTCAATCCGCTTAAGCAATCAAATTGTTCGTAAATCTTTGTAAGTCCCCTGCCCCTGCCGCGGTCTTGCCCCCTGAAGATGAGATAATTCTGAAGTAATCCAAGGGTTGGACATGCTGATTGGCAGCTGTCTCAATTAGAACATGGAATGAGTGTTTGATCGTTGAATTATGGAGCTAACTCACCGGCCTCGCCGTTTACGCCGCACGGCTCAAATTCGTCGCTTGGTGCGCGAGCATACCCTAACCACGGGGGACTTGATCTATCCGGTCTTTGTCATGGAGGGGGAAGATCAGGTGCAGGAAGTGCCCTCGATGCCCGACTGCTATCGCTACACGCTGGATCGCCTGATTTTAGAACTGAAGGAGGTCTATGCCTTAGGCATTGGGGCGATCGCCCTTTTTCCTCTCATTCCTGAGCACCTCAAAGACAACGCCGGTAGCGAAAGCTACAATCCCGATGGCCTTGTCCAGAGATCAGTACGAGCCATTAAGGCTGTCTTACCTGATCTGCTGATCTTTACCGATGTGGCTCTGGATCCCTACAGCAGTGAAGGCCACGATGGCATTGTCAAAGATGGCGAAATTCTCAATGACGAAACAGTGGAGGTCTTGGTCAAACAGGCCGTAAGTCAAGCTGCTGCTGGTGCTGATTTTGTTGCCCCGTCGGATATGATGGATGGCCGTGTTGGTGCCATTCGGGCGGGTTTGGATGCCGCGGGCTATACCCATGTGGGCATTCTTGCCTACTCAGCTAAATACGCCTCCGCCTACTACGGCCCTTTTCGAGATGCCTTGGACTCAGCACCCAAGTTTGGTGATAAAAAAACCTACCAAATGGATCCTGCCAATGTCCGCGAAGCAGTGCGGGAAGTCAGCCTCGATATTGAGGAGGGGGCAGATTTGGTAATGGTGAAACCTGCCCTTGCCTACATGGATGTGATTGCCCATCTGAAGCAGGTGAGCGATGTTCCCGTTGCCGCCTACAACGTTTCTGGGGAGTACGCAATGGTGAAAGCCGCCGCCCGCAATGGTTGGATTGATGAGAAAAAAGTTGTGCTGGAAACCCTGCTTGGCTTCAAGCGGGCGGGTGCCGATGTGATTCTTACCTACCATGCCAAGCAAGTGGCGCAGTGGCTGCAAGCAGGGGTGGATTAGCTATTTGCTTCTCGCAGCTTGCGAGTGGTTTGAATCCAACTGGCAATCATTTTGTCTAGTCGCTCATCGAGCTTGACATCCCTCAATTGCCCCTCTGCTGTAAAGGCTTGCCATGCTTGACCAATGGCCACTTGTTCGGGAATTACCCAAGCATGCACCCAGCGCAGAATTACCCGCAGATCGTTGAGGGCATTGCTATTGGTTTGGCCGCCGAGGACACTGATCATTGCGACCACTTTGCCGCTGAGATGTTCAAAACTGAGGAGATCTAGGGAGTTTTTCAGGACACCGCTGACACTGCCGTGGTACTCCGGTGTTACTAACAAAATCCCATCTGCTTCCTTGACCTTGGCGCGAAAGGTGTCCACATCTGGGTAATCAGGATAGCTCTCGGCACCGCTGCAAAACGGGAGACTCATTTGGCGTAAATCCAAGCGCTCCACGGTGACTCCTTGGACGGCTGCTTTGGCAATGGCAGCATCTAGAGCGCTTTGGGAGTAGGAGCCATCCCGCAGACTTCCTGCCCAACCAATGAATTTAAGCATAAACAAACTCGTAATGACTATGGATTATTATACAAAATTTAGACTTTGTGCAAACATCTGCCCTAAGAAGGCACCTCACTAAGGGAAATGCAGCCGCCAGTGGCTATTTGAGCAATGACTCGCTGCAACTGCGCCAGCGATCGCTCGGCCTCGGTGTAGCGATCTTTCCAGTGTTGGATCGCAGTTTCCTGCTCTCGTGCCTGCTGCGCCTGATGGAGAATTTGCTCTTGAAGTTCAGCAATTTGCGCTTCTAGGTGTTGCAGGCGTTCCTGTTGCTGACTGGTGCGCGCCTCCAGTTCTTGGTTGTAGTGTTGGGCAGTCATATATTGCAGGCGCTGTTGCTGATACTCCCGCTCCAGTTCCTGTAACTTAGTTTGAGTTTTTAGCAGAGTTTTACTGAGTCCCTGAATGATGTTGTTTTTATTCTCCTGTGATCCTTGAGCCTGTTGCAGGGCGCTGATGACCCGTTCTTGGGTTTCAATCAAATGGTTGGCTTGGGTAAGGCGACGGTTTAGATCATCAATTTGGGTTTGGCGATCGCTTAACTCTAAACGTGCCTGCTCAAGGCGGGTTTGCAGCAGACTTTTTTCTTCTTGGACTTGGCGCAGTTGGGATTCAAGGAGTTGGCATTCCTGTTCCCGCTGTCGTAGAAGGCGGTGACTATTCACCAATTTGGCTTCGAGGCCATCTTGAGCCTTTAGGAGCCGCTCCACCTCGCGATGTAAATGCTCAATCTCCGTTTGTGATTGCTGAAGAACAGTTTCCAAGGATTGACGATGGTGGCTCATTTCGGCCAACTCGTGGGCACAGGTGGCTTGGGAGCGCAATTGTTCTTGAAGGGCAACGATGGCCTGTTGTTGAATCTGAGCCATTTCCTCAGTGCGAGCCAGTAAATCCTCAAGAAATGCCTGATTGCGCAGTTGTTGCTTTAGTTCATTGATATAGTCTTGGCACTGATCAATGGCTTGCTCTAAGTGCTGAATCCGCCGTTGACTATTCTCATCCTCTGAATTAGTTACCAGCGAGCTTTCCATCAGAGGCTCAGAGATAATCGGATTCCATGGAAAACTAAGTTGCTTGGGGGGCTGTGTTTCCATTGCAGGGGAGGTGAGGATTGTGCCACTCTTCCTTAGTTTAACGGCACAGGGAATTGCCGCTATACTCGGGTCAAGATAAAGAGGCTACCTTCATTGCCTCGGGCAATTCGCAAATCCTCATCGAGGTAGGTAATGTCCAACCAACCCTGTTGATCATTGCTATTAAGAGGCACATCTAGCGCCAGCAGCGGCTGACGGCTGTGCAGTTGGGGAATGAATTGGGAAGGCGAGTAGTAATTCAGCCACTGACGCAGGCCAACAATGGAGCGCTCAAAGTACACCTGCACCCGTTGTGATGTCAAGGGTTCAAACCGTGCCAACACACTGATGATGCCCTCAAGGAAGGGCAAACCATACAATTCAGCAATATTGTAGATGCGCTGCTGTTGCGGACGAATGCACTGATAGATTTGCCCCAGTTTCACCAGAGGAGAGCGATCCAACGCTAGAAGAGCCTGACTGCTGGTGTAGATCAGTCGCCAATCCCCGGCCAGTTTTTCAGGGACATTCAGGGGCTCTGGAGTGGGATTGATGGCTTCAAGGGAGGTGGCAAGGGCAGCCACCTGTTTGCGATCGCGAGGGGTAGCTAAAATACCTCGATTCAGACCAGCGATCGCCATTAACAATTCTGTTTTTGCCACAGTTTACCCCTCCTTATGAAAGAAACTTTTTCGCGCCGACGGGTTGCGCCAAAACCCCCCTGATTCGAGAATGGGAAAAATCCTCTCCCATTCAGGTTACCGAAATGCGGATCGCGCTATTTACCGAGACATTTTTGCCCAAAATTGATGGCATTGTTACCCGTTTGTGTCAAACCGTACGCCATCTGCAACGCAATGGGCATCAGGTATTGGTGGTGGCTCCCGAGGGTGGGTTGGATCATTATGAAGGCGCACAGATCTATGGTGTCTCCGGTTTTCCCCTCCCATTGTATCCTGAACTCAAATTAGCCCTCCCGCGACCTGCCATTGGTAAAGCCCTAGCCACCTTTGAACCCGATCTGATCCATGTGGCCAATCCGGCTGTTTTAGGGTTGGCGGGTTTGTACTACGCGGAGAAATTGCAATTACCCCTAGTGGCCTCCTACCACACCCACTTGCCCCAATATCTGAAGTACTATGGCCTAGGGTTTCTTGAGGAAGTCCTCTGGTCACTGCTGCGGTGGGGGCATAACCGCGCTCAACTGAATTTGTGTACCTCGACAGCAATGGTGGCAGAACTGAAGGCCCACGGGATTCACCATCTTGAGCTGTGGCAGCGGGGTGTTGATGTGGAGTTGTTCCATCCCCAACGCCAAAGTCAAGAAATGCGACATTTTCTCAGTCAAGGGCATCCAGATGCTCCCCTACTGCTCTATGTGGGTCGCCTTTCGGCGGAAAAGGAAATTGAGCAAATTAAACCCATCCTAGAGCAGATTCCTCAAGCACGACTGGCACTTGTGGGCAATGGTCCCCATCGAGATGCCCTGGAAAAACACTTTGCCGGCACACCCACCCATTTTGTTGGCTATCTGCGGGGTGAACGCTTGGCAGCAGCCTTTGCCTCCGCTGATGTCTTTGTCTTTCCCTCGCGCACGGAAACCCTTGGTTTGGTTCTTCTAGAGGCGATGGCGGCAGGCTGTCCGGTGGTGGCCGCCAATAGCGGGGGGATTCCCGATATTGTCACTGATGGAGTGAATGGCTTTTTGTTTGATCCGGCGGATCCTACGGGAGCGATTACGGCTTGTCGGCGTCTTTTTGACTCGCCGGGTGAGCGCGAGACCCTACGCCAAAATGCCCGCCAAGAAGCAGAACGCTGGAGTTGGGCTGCCGCCACCCAGCAATTAGAGCAGTACTATCGGTCTGTTTTGCCAGCGCCACAACGGGATGTGGCTCTCAGTCGTTAACGAACCTTGCGGAGTTCCCCATCTAAGTTCATCCAAATGCCTGATCTGCTTCCTGTAAGTGCGGCAGTTTTAGGGTGGCTTGCTTACCTTGAAGAACGACGTAGAAGCCACCAAGGCCTAGGGGGTCAATGAGTTGGTGTAGCGATTGATGGCGGTTCAAGGCTTGGAGGAGATGGCCATTACTCTGTTGTTGGGCAAGGAGGCGATCGCCCAAGCCTAAGGCCATGAGAAATAAACTCTGACGGGTGATATACAGGGTTTCAAGGCCAAACTTCTCTCCATAGCGAGTCAAGGCAGTCACATCCATATGAGCTGTGATGTCCTGCTCGCCAACAAAACTATAGGGATTGTTGTGGCGGCGATGGCGGTAGTAGCACTGGAGGGTGCCCTCACAGCGGGCAGGATGGTAGTACTGATGTGCGGGATACCCATAGTCAATGGTAAGAACAAAGCCCTGCTCAAGGCGCTGGCTCAGGTCTTTTAACCACGGGATAAGGTTGAGATTGACTTCAGTACGGTAGCCATCAGCATAGCCCTGCTGCTGTGGATCAATGCCAATGGTGGCAAAGTACTCATGGATGCGATCATCCCTTAGGGGGCGCAACACCTCTTGCAAGGCTCCTTGGTTATCAAGGGTTACATAAATTTCCTGCCAGTTGCCCCCCTGCCATTGCAGCCGATGCACTGGAAAAGCATCTATCAGTTCATTGCTAAAGATGCAGCCAATGAGCGATTTAGCAGGGGTCTCAGAACCTTGCCAGTACAGGCGATCGCCCCAACGTGCCAAGCGTTGCTGTTGGCGCTCCCGTAAGCTGGGGGATTGTTCTTGAATCCGATACTCTAGGGCGGCAAAGAAATCGGGATAGGTCGCCTGACTATAACCTAAGACAACATCAGCAAACTCCCCTTCGCCAGCGCCTATTTCCAGCAGCGTAAACCGTTGGGGACAATCCAAAGCGTGCCACATCTGAACAAAGGCTTCGCTGAGGAGTTCGGCAAAATCTCTAGTCAGACTACTGGATGTGATAAAGTCACCCCGTCGGCCAATTTGCATTTGAGGCCGGTTATAGTAGCCCCCCTGTGGTGCGTACAGCGCCAAACTCATAAACTCACAGAAAGAAATGGCGCCTGTTGCCCTGATGCGCTCCTGAAGATCAGCCAATACCTGATTGTTTTTTGGCATCAATCATCCACTCCTGCAATGGGGGCAAAGCCTTGGCGCTGCACATTCTCGATAATGACGTGCGGTTCAAGAAATTGCAGCAGGTCATCGCGTCCACCGGCCTTGGAGCCAATCCCCGAAAGCTTAAAACTACCAAAGGGTTGCCGAGCAACGATCGCTCCGGTAATGCCGCGATTGATGTAAAGGTTGTCCACGGCAAACTGGGCTTTTGCCTGCGGGACTATACCCTTCTGTCAGAGCATAGGCGGTGACATTGGCAAGTTCAAGGGCTTGGACAAAAGTTTTTGCCCGCAGTACCGCCAGCACAGGGTCAAAAATTTCCTTTTCAGCGATCGTAGCACTGGGGCTTCCAGGTAAAGATTGTGGGGAAGACAAAATATCCCACTTCCGCTACTGGCACACTCAGGGCCAGTTTTGCCTCCTGTTGTCCCTTGGCAATATATTCCTGAATGTGATTGCGGGTGGTTGCCGTGATCACTGGTCCAACTCGAGTACTGGGCAAATGGGCTGACCCAATATTGAGAGACGGGGTAGCCGCCACTAACCGCTACACAAAGGGTTGATAGATGGACTCAAGGACAATTACCTGCCAACAGGCGGAGCCCTTCTGGCCGTTGTAGCCAAAGGCCGAATGCACAACTCCTGCTTTCCCATGGTGTTGAAGGGACAATCATTGCTACAAAGAATCAGTAGGTGATTGGCTTACAATGACTGCTGCGGCCGATATATCGTCATTGTTGTTGAGTTGGGTAAATCGGGATTTTGGGCAAGGATGGATAGTAGAAGTAAAGTCCCCCCAGTTTTGTGATTCATGGCTTTCCCCTCGATATGACCCCTGTCTACTTAATTGCCAGTTCCGATGAATGTCCTGCCTACGCCAGTGTACTAGTGGACTGTCCGGGGGTCAGTGAGGCCTACACGTACCAAATTCCTAGGGGTTGGAGGGTGCAGGGGGGCGATGTGGTAGAGGTGCCCTTTGGCGCCCAAGTGGTGCGGGGGATTGTCCTAGAGGTATTGACAACATTACCACCAGCGGTGGATTCGCAGCGGGTAAAAGCACTCCTAGCAATTGTTGATCAGCGCCTTTTCCCCAAAGACTATTGGGCAGTGTTGGAACAAATTGCCCAGTACTACTGCACGCCCTTAATCCAAGTGGTGCGCACTGCTTTACCGCCGGGGGTTTTGGGGCGATCGCAACGGCGAGTGCGCTTGCGCCCCCAACAGGGCATTCCTCCTCTGTCTGAGCAAGGGCAACATCTGCTGCGTTTCCTCCAGAGCAAAAGCGGTGGTGACTACAGTGTGCGCTACCTACAACAACAATTTTCCAAAGTCCAGCGACCCCTTAGTGAACTTGAACGTTTGGGCTTAGTGGAGACCTATCTGGCAGCACCCAGCACTCAACAGCCAAAACGACAACAGGTTGTGGTGCTCCTCAGGGGAAAGGCGGGGGAAGAGCTAACGCAGCGGCAGCGGCGTATTCTCCATTACCTTCAGCAACAGGGTCGCGACTGTCCGCTGCAGGAGGTCCTTAAGGCAATGGGCACCACCCCAGCAACACTACGGCGCCTTGCGGACAAGGGGTACATTGCCATTGTGGAGCAGCAGTGTTGCCGCCTCGAACAGGGAGTAGCAGTAGCACCAGATGCGCCTAAGGTGTTAACACCTGCCCAAGCCACTGCATTGGAGCAAATTCTGCAACATTTAGAAGACGGGAAAACCTTTTTGCTGCACGGGGTCACCGGCTCTGGCAAAACAGAGGTCTATCTGCAGGCAATTGCCGCCTGCCTGCAGCGGGGAAAAACTGCCTTACTGCTAGTGCCGGAGATTGGTTTAACACCGCAGTTAACAGATCGAGTGCGGGCGCGGTTTGGTCAACGGCTTTTGGTCTATCACAGTGGCTTGAGTGAGGGAGAGCGCTATGACACTTGGCGCTTGACACTACTGCAGGAGCCGCGCGTGGTCATCGGGACGCGATCGGCAGTACTCCTGCCCTTGGTGGGACTGGGGCTCATTATTCTCGATGAAGAGCACGATGGTAGTTATAAACAGGATCACCCCCAACCCTGTTACCACGCCCGCACGGTGGCCGAGTGGCGATCGCGCCAACAGTCTATTCCCCTTATTTTGGGAACAGCGACCCCTGCCCTCAGCACATGGCAAGCGGCACAACTTGGACAGATTCACTACCTCTCTCTACCGGAACGCATTCACAGTCGCTCCCTCCCACCAATTACCGTAGTGGACATGCGCCAAGAACTATTTCGCAAGAACTACTCTATGCTCAGCTTGCTCCTCCAAGAAGCCTTAGATCGTTTGAATGGCCAGCAGGCCATTCTCTTTGTTCCCCGTCGCGGATATAGCACGTTTGTTTCCTGCCGCAGTTGTGGTACAGCTCTATACTGTCCCCACTGCAGTGTCTCCCTCACCGCGCACCTTTTTGGCGACAACATAACGGTTCTGCGCTGTCACTACTGCGGCTACCAGCAGGCATTTCCGCAGCGGTGTCCCAACTGTGATTCCCCCTATCTCAAGCCCTTTGGTGGCGGCACGCAGCGGGTGGTTACGGAACTCAATCAGCGATTTCCCCAGTTGCGGGTATTGCGGTTTGACAGTGATACAACCCAACGTCAAGGTTCCCATCGCCAACTCTTGAGCCGCTTTGCCGCCGGCGAAGCAGATGTTATGGTGGGAACACAGATGCTGACTAAGGGAATTGATTTACCCCAAGTGGCACTGGTGGGGATTTTGGCCGCCGATAGCCTACTTCATTTACCAGATTATCAAGCCGGTGAACGAGCGTTTCAGGTGCTTACCCAAGTGGCGGGACGCTCAGGACGTGGCAGCAGTCCAGGGCGAGTTATCCTTCAAACCTATGTCCCTGAGCATAGAGTCATTCAGGCAGTCAAAGAGTATGACTGGAAAACATTTGCAACCCAAGAGCTGAGCGATCGCCAACCCTTGGGCTATCCCCCCCACGCCCAACTCATCCTGCTGCGCCTCAATAGTCCCGATCCAGAGCAAGTGTCAACAACAGCACTGGCGATCGCCCAACAGTTGCAGACACTCCCACCAATTGCAGAGGGGACATGGGAAGTTCTCGGTCCAGCACCCGCCGCCATTGCCAAAATTGCTGACCGCTACCGCTGGCAAATTCTACTCAAAGGCTCCCCAAAAAACTTCTATCAGCTGAGCAAAGCTCTGTGTGATCTCAAAGACCAGTGTCCGCGCTCCACGCGCCTCAGTATTGATGTTGACCCCCTCAATTTCCTTTGAGATTGCCTGACAAGCTTTTAGTCCATGGCAAACTATTTGATTATATAACTATAATAGAATATAAGAGAGCAGTAAAGCAAGGAAAAACTCTTACCCTGTTGCAAATCCCTATGGCCAAGTCAAAGTCTAACAAAAACCAAAAAATTGGGGAAACGGTGAGTGGCTCAGCACTCAAAGCTGCTGCCGAAGTTGAGATCCACCCTGCAAAACTGGGCGATATTACGCAGTATGCTCCAAATAAAGTTGGGCAGCTCTACAGAGGGAGAATCGGCAGTAGTTCCAGTGGCACAGTTTTTGAAGCCCAACAAATGCTGGAGAAAATTCCACCCTCGCAGCGTGCGGGGGCTACTCTTGAGGCGGCAGCGGCTAATGCCCCCCGTGCCTATTTAGAAGGAAAAAAGGCCAACCACATTGTGCCCTACAGCAAAAAGGGGTCGGCACCTTCCAACAACTTAGAGTGGGAAAGCAGCGCACTCAATCGTGCCCGTGGGGCGCAAGCAATGAGTCAGCAAGAACAGATGCAGCTAACAAGCCAAGCTAGGGTTGAGAATCTCAAGGGTGCTCTCAATGCGGGACTAGAAGCAGCCCCCAAAGGTGCAATGATTGGAGCAGGGGCTACTCTTTTTCTCTCTGTGCTCAGAAATGGTTTGGCCTTGGCAAGAAGCGAGATGAACGTAGCTGAAGCTGTTGTCAAAACTACCCAAGAAACAGCCCTTGGAGGTGGCATTGGGGGTGCCAGTGCCTTTACTGTAGCTGCCCTTGCTGCTGTTTTCCCGCCCGTTGCGTCAGCTTTAAGTGTCCTCTCACCAGTGCTGCTGGCTGCTGGAGGAGGAATGATGGTTTATGAAGTCTTCAGGATTTTTAGCGAGCACAGGGAAAAAGTAAGGGAAGCAGCAGAAAACCTTAAGCCACAGGCTTTAGAACAGCCAGAAGTGCACTCTAAATGGGAGACTGAACCCCAGTAGCAACTGCTCTCAGTGAAGGAGAGAGCTGCCGGAGTAAAGATTGCAAACTTCACCTTTGATTACTAGGGTTTGCCGACGGCTGTGCGCTTTGATTCTGGCAACTCAGTGTTGGAGGACTGTGAGATTAAGCTAAAAACAACGGGCGAGGCCATTGGTATTGAGATCATTGGTGAGCACACGGCTCCACAACTACTACGTTGTCAAGTTTGGAGTGGGGAGACAGGCATTCGATGACGAGACGGAACTACGCCCTTCATTGAGGAAATTGTCCCTCCTTCCCTTAGGAATCATCTCTACCGAAGATCCGCTGCAGTCTTCCGCAGAGAAGCTTGAGCAAACCACCACAGCAGGGTGACGGGTACTACGCCTAAAACAAAGCCTAGGGTTGCTGGAATCCAAAAACGCTGATCCAAAGAAGTGAGCGTAATCACAGCGCCAAAGGCAAAATTGACCAGATAGACCAGCAAGGGGGTAATCAGTTGCCCGCGGTTGACCACCACCGGCTTTGGCCACCAGGTGATCATGGCCAGCCCCATAAACACTGCTCCTGTACCTGTCCACCCCAAAATGTTGCGGTAGGGCATGCCAAAGAACTCACCAACATCCTGAAATTGCCAGAAGGGAATGGTGGTTTGACTCATGGCTGGATCCAAAACAAAATCCCAAGCCGTTAAAAAGATTGCTCCTAGGCCAACGGTGATCAGGACTGCCCCAAAACCCACTGGTTTGCCCTCCTGCAGAGGACGACTAATGAAACCGCTATAGGCCAATAGAAACGTGACCAGCCCCATATAAAACCAAGAGAGGGGAATAGTAAAAGGAACAAGGCCAGCAATTTTATACCCCAAACCACTGAGGTAACCGTAATGGCCAAAGGGAAAGCCGGTACTGGTACCCAACAGTTCACTGGTGAGGGAAATTCCCACCGCTGGCAGTAAAAATCCCAACAGCTTTTCTAAGCCAAAGTTGCGATAGACATAAAGGGCGATCGCCAGTGCACCGAGGAGAATATAAACCACCCCTCCATTTCCCATGCTCCACTGAAAAAGCTGCTGACCCCAAGTGGGCAAGGCCAGAATAAACTCAGGATGGGGCACAACGAGGAGCAACCCCGCCAAGCCAAAAGCCATTGCCAAGATGTGACCAATCAGGCACACCTGCTCGGCAGTGTAAAGTGCGTTCTTCATAGGGGCAATCTCAAAGGATAGGGGGCAATTGTTTACAAATGTTAATATGAGTGTACCACTCTCCTGTCTGCTAACCCCCAAAAAGGAGTTAGACCTTGCCAAGGGCATCATACCAATAACACTGCCCCGCCGTTAGCCTTTGGGGGATTACTCAGCTCCTCCTAATGAAGGTGCTGACTGCGCAAAAAGCGGTCAATGTCATCATTGGCACCAATCACCACCATAATGTCCCCCTTATTTAGCTTTTGGCTGGGACTGGGATTGATCTCAAACTTATCATCAAAGCGCAGGGCAATTAGATTGAGGCCATAGCGACTGCGGAGTTCCACCTCCGCAACCGTACGATTGTGAAAGGCTTCAGGCACTTTGACCTCTACAATACTTTTTTCGGGGTCGAGGTCAAACCAATCGAGAATTGCGGGTCGGGTGAGCGATCGCGCCAAGTCACAGCCCGCCTCATATTCTGGAAAGACAACGCGATCTGCCCCCACACGCTCTAGCAGTTTTTTGTGAATCTCTGAGGAAGCCTTGGCAACGACATTGGGCACGCCTCCCTCCTTCAGGTTTAGCGTGGTAATAATACTGGCATCCACATGATTGCCAATGGCTACAATCACTGTTTCAAATTCAAGAAAACCTGCCTCCTTCAGAGCTTGGGGATCTGTGGAGTCCAATTGAATTGCATGATCCACAATGTGATCCTGTAGGACTTGATTGACCAACCGCTCTTGATTGTCACTCCCTAGTACCTCGTAACCCATGCCGTGTAAGGTTTCGCACACCCCTCGGCCAAAGCGCCCCAGACCAATCACGGCAAACTGCTGCGAGATTTTGACCCCGCGCCCGCGAAAGAACATCGCTCCAAAATCCACCATTCGTGAGTTTCCTGTTGGCGTTGCTGTGCCGCTTTAACGACTTTTCTCTAAAATATGGGATACCTCAAGGGGATGCAATCTAGAGCAGCTCTCTTGAACCTGTTTTCTTCTTGGAAAACGGCTCCGCGCTGTTAAGGGGAGGTCAGGGAGTTGCTGAATTGGCCAGTTGCTGGAGACGCTGCTGAATGTGTTCAACGGCTGCACGGGGAGAAAAGCGCGGTACAGGAATGACCTGTTTGGCCGTTACCAAATAGACAACCGGAATTTCGTACTGATAGGCTTGCCACCAGTCTGGGCGACTCGTAATGTCGCGTACTTCAAGGGTAAATTCCTTGAGAGTGGCCAGCTTTTCTTGTAGCCCTTCACACAAGTGGCAGCCAGGCTTGCTATAGAGAATGAGATGACTCACGGTTGGGAGACAGATATAGAGGGGGTATCGCCAATGAAAGTGTGATTCCGTAGGCCAAAAATGGCTTCTACATGGCGGTAGTGCTTGATTTCAATGAGATTGTGGAAGGGGTCTGCCAAGAAGAAGGTTTGATGCTCTAGGGGAGTGTTGGGAAAGCGGGTGCGCGGCGGCTGATAAAATTCAAGCCCTTTTTTGACCACGCGATCGCGCAGGTTTTGCCAGTCGGCCTGAGCCAAAAAAATCAGGCCAAAGTGGCGCGGATAGATGTTTTTAGGGGGGGTTAGGGGTTCATCGGTGACATGGGCTACCAGTTGATGGCCATACAGCTTGAGGATTAGACAGTGGGGGTTTTCCCGCCCTGGTTCACAGCCCAACCCGTCAATATAGTAGGCTTTAGTGTCCGCCAGATTGTTGACAGGAAATGCCAAGTGGAACAACACAGGAGCGATCGCTAACTGCGCCATGGACCCTCTTAAAAAACAGCGAAATTATCAACTATTTTAGCAGGCTCTCTTTTCTTCAGCGCCCACTTTACTTACACCGAAATGGAGAGCAAGGATAGGGATAGTAAGGTACTCCATAAGGCGAGTAGTAAATCACCGGGCGAGGTGGATAGGGCACCGGTACAATAATGTAAGTCTGGGATTGCCCCGGCGGACGGTAAAAGATGGGATTGTAGGGAGTATATTGCGGGGTCTGTGGCCGCCCAAAAGACTCTAGGCCGGGGAAAAAGACATCTACCCCCGGCTGATTGGGAAAGAGGGGATAGGCGGCACGCATTGGGGGGGCGATCGCCAGCAGCGTCATGAGACTACCGATGGCCAGCGAGAGGAAGCGTAACATACAAGCCTCCAGTGAGAGAGTGCCTTTGGTGACGCTCAGCTAGCTAAGGAAGTTCCCGCAGAACGCGACTTAAAATCTCCACCATTTGATCAATGTGCGATCGCTCCACAATCAATGGAGGCGAGAGGGCAATAATATCCCCTGTGACTCGAATCAGCAGCCCCGCCTCAAAGGCGCGACAGAGGGCATCATAGCCACGGGCACCCCCTTGACCTTCCCGCGGTGCTAATTCAATGCCGGCCACCAAGCCCAAATTGCGAATGTCAATCACATGGGGCAGCCCCCGCAAGCTGTGGACAGCCTCCTGCCAATAGGGGGCAAGGGCAGCCGCCCGCTCAAATAGAGCCTCCTTTTCGTAGATTTCTAGGGTGGCTAAGGCAGCTGCACAGGCAAGGGGATGTCCCGAATAGGTATAGCCATGGAAAAACTCTATTTGCCCCAATGGCCCTTGCATAAAGGTTTCATAGATTTCATCGCGGACAATGACTGCCCCCATGGGCACAGCAGCATTGGTCAACCCCTTGGCCACAGTGATTAGATCTGGAGTAACGCCAAAGTATTGGCTGGCAAAGGGAGCACCAAGACGGCCAAAGCCAGTAATTACCTCATCAAAAATCAGCAGGATGCCATAGCGATCGCAAATGGCACGCAGGCGTTCTAAGTACCCCTGGGGCGGAATCAAAACACCCGTAGAACCCGCCAAGGGTTCGACAATGACAGCGGCAATTGTTGAGGCATCATGCAGAGCCACCAACCGCTCTAGCTCATCGGCTAAATGCGCTCCCCAAGCTGGCTGACCTTTGCTGAAGGCATTTTGTTCAAGATTGTGGGTGTGGGGCAGATGATCTACCCCTGCCAAAAGAGAACCAAAGAACTTGCGATTGGGAGCAATGCCTCCTACGGAAATTCCACCAAAGCCGACTCCGTGATAGCCCCGCTCACGCCCAATGAGCCGTTGGCGACTGCCTTCTCCCCGCAAGCGATGGTAAGCTAGGGCAATTTTCAAGGCTGTGTCCACCGCCTCAGAGCCAGAATTGGCAAAAAAGATATGGTTGAGAGGCTCAGGGGTAATGGCACGCAGGCGATCGGCAACTTGAAACGGCCCCGGATGCCCCATCTGAAAGGTGGGGGCAAAATCCAAGGTAGCTGCCTGTCGGGCGATCGCGCTCAAGATTTCAGGGCGGCAGTGTCCAGCATTGACACACCACAACCCCGCTGTGGCATCGAGAATAGATCGGCCATCAATACTTGTGTAGTACATCCCCGCCGCTGACACCAGAAGGCGAGGGCTTTGCTTAAACTGCCGATTGGCCGTAAAGGGCATCCAAAAGGGGTCGAGGTTAATCTCTGCAAGGGTAGGCAGCGTCATTACACTAAAACTAGAAAGCCAATTTGAACTAATTGGTGTCTCTGATGGAGGGAATTAGGCCAATAATATCGCGATAGGCCGCCACAATGACACAACTACTCCAAGGAGTTGTCACCAACACCCCTACACCGCAGAGGCACAAGCCTAAAGTATGAACTCAAACCTTAACTTAAAGGCGGGGGAAGGAATTCCAAGAATTGTTACAAGTGATGCGTCAATGACTTCTCGATAAAGAGAAGGCGGGGGAATGATGTTCAGTCTTGTGGCGACGATCGCCTTGGGTTTGTTAGCGGTGTTTTCTTGGACACCTTTGGCTCATAGCCAAACCCATAGCACGCTACAGGTGGGGGCAACGGTCATTAAAACCTGCCAAGTCAGCCGACCCGCCCAACCTTCGAACCTACGAAATGGGAACTACAGCTTACAGACCGATTGCGTCCAACCAACTTCAACAAACCCTGTGGAACAAGTGGTGCCGTTACCTAAGGAATGAGGATTGATGGACAATGCTCAGCCAACAATGATGCGGTTGGTTACCTATTAAGCGCTATAAGCGGTTGGCAACAAAATTTCACCTGCATGGCTCAGAGGCCAAGGACGGGCGATCGCTCAACCAACAACATTCTCAAGGGTGACAAATCCCCAAATGTGGGAGTCATTGCTGTGGTTGCGGTTATCCCCGTACCAAAGAGCATCTTTTTTGGCGCTGTGACGGGGGATAGGGTCTGGATGGGGAGATTGTTTGCAACAGCAGTGGGGCGATCGCTAACAATAGGTGATCTTTTCCACCGCAAGGCGATCGCCTAGCCAGAAAATTCACTCTATTGACTCCGAGGGAATAAAAGCGACTCAGTTACAAAAATGCAAATCATAAAATTAATATTAGACACTGTTCCTAGGGCTTCAGTTTTTTTTAATCTCTGGCACCCGTAGCCCCTTGCTAGCCAGCCACTCTGGGTTAAAAAGCCGCGATTGATAGCGGGAACCCCCATCGCACAGCACAGTGACAATCGTGTGGCCAGGACCAAGTTCCTTAGCAAGGCGCACCGCTGCCCCCACATTAATACCCACGGAGCCACCCAGGAAAAGGCCATCGTAGTGCAGCAGTTGATAAATGATTTCAAGGCACTCTTGATCCTCAATTTGAATCGCATCATCAATGGGAGCGCCTGCTAAGTTTGCCGTAATGCGGCTATTGCCAATGCCTTCAGTAATGGAACTACCACTACTGCTGAGGGTACCTGTTTTTACATAGCTATAGATGGCACTGCCCATTGGATCGGCAATCACGGTGCGAATGGCCGGATTTTTTTCCTTCAGGTACATGGCTACACCTGCATAGGTTCCCCCAGTGCCGGTTGCCGCTACCCAGACATCAATTCGGCCATCGGTTTGCTGCCAAATTTCAGGTCCTGTGGTTTCATAATGGGCTTGGCGATTGGCAAGGTTATCGAATTGGTTTGCCCAGATGGCATTCTCCATTTCAGCAGCAATACGCCCGGAGAGCTTCACATAGTTATTGGGATCTTTATAGGGTACGGCAGGAACCGGGCGCACCTCGGCACCCAGAGTACGCAGTAAGTCAATTTTCTCTTGGGATTGAGTCTCAGGAATAACAATTAGGCACTTGTAGCCCTTAGCATTGCAGATGTGGGCTAGGCCAATGCCCGTATTGCCCGCTGTACCTTCGACCACAGTACCGCCGGGTTTGAGGAGGCCTTTTTTTTCAGCATCTTCAATGATGTAAAGGGCTGCCCGATCCTTGACAGAGCCACCGGGGTTGAGGAACTCTGCCTTACCGAGAATTTCACAGCCTGTGAGGTCACTAAAGTAGTTCAGGCGAATCAGCGGCGTCTGACCGATGGTGCCCACAAAACCCTGTTTGATATCCATGCCGTCGTTATTGGGAGTTGACTGAATACTTTTATGGTAAAGGGGTTTGCCGCCAGAATTTCCTTGAGGGGGCGATTCCAAAGCGTGCCTTTAGCATTCGCTTTTGCTATGATTAAAGATCCAAAGATCCTTGGAGAGGTGGCAGAGTGGTTGAATGCGCTTGACTCGAAATCAAGTTTAGGGTAACACCTAACGGGGGTTCGAATCCCCCCCTCTCCGTTCACTTGGTATCACTCTCAGTGGAGTGAGCTAGAGAGCCAGAAGTGTTGAACAATAGACGAAAGCATGGCAGCTCAGGGAGAGTGACTTTTCCCATAGATTCTACAGTGATAACGTTAACCAGTAAGCTGCTGTGGCAAGAGGGATATCCTGCGGTAAAACTCTGAATGGGTTTAGGATCACAGATTGTTAGAGCGGTTGATGACGAAGAATTTGAATGAGGTCGTCAACCAAATATACATGGTCTTGATTGCGTATTTAATTTTGGAGCTAGTGGACATACCAGAATACTTTGCGAGGAAACTGTTAGATAAGTTGAGATATTTGCAATTAGAACTCAGTCGGCGATGTTCAGGGCATTGGAACTTTGATTGGCAGCCAGAGCGACTTGTGGCCTCTCGCATCCACTCGACGCAGGCTTAGAGTGTTAAGTTTTGTTACAGAATCCAACACTTCTAGATTTGAAGCACTTTAGAGGATGTGTTCTTGAAGGTAAAGCTCGGCCTTGTCGGGGGGCAGCGGCGGAGCAAAAAGATAGCCTTGGCCATAGGGACAACGCAGAGATCGCAACAGTTGTAGTTGAGTCGTGTTTTCAATGCCCTCAGCAATGCAATCAAGGTGCAGGTTGTGCGCCAGAACCAAAATTGTGTGTACCACCTCTAGGTCTTCTTGACTGCGATCCATTTGGGAAATGAAGGAGCGGTCAATTTTAATGCCATCTAGAGGAAGATTGCGCAAATAGCTCAGGGAGGAATACCCGATGCCAAAGTCATCAATGTTAATGCGTACGCCCATCTCCTTTAGCTTAGTGAGAATTTCGCAAGCAGAGTCCAGGTGCTGCATCAGCACACTTTCAGTGATTTCGATCTTGAGAAACTGCCCGCTCAAGTGACGATGCTCAAGAGTTTGTTGAATTTCAGCCACAAGGGTAGGCAAAGAAAATTGATTGGCAGAAAGATTAACACTCATTGTAAAGCCCATAGACTGGAGTTTGGGGTACTTTTGCTGCCACTGCTGCAACTGCTCACAGGCATTGTGCAAAACCCAGCGGGAGAGTTCAAAAATTAGTCCCGTTTCTTCGGCAAGAGGAATAAAGACTTTAGGGGAAATGAGGGTATCCCCCTTTTGCCAGCGGATTAGGGCTTCAAAGCTTCTTGGAGATTGGCTACGGAGATTGACAATGGGCTGATAGTGTAAGGTCAGGTCACCCCGTTCAATGGCTTGCCGCAGTTCCACTTCTAAATACAGGCGATCGCGCACCTGTTGTAGCAGGGCTGGGTTAAAAGTACCGATGCAATTGTGCCCCTTTGTTTTGGCATGGTACATGGCCATGTTGGCATCGCGTAGGAGTTCTTCACTGCTGGTGTAATGGGCCTCTCCCATCACTAGGCCAATACTCACAGTGCTGTAGAGGGTGTAGTGATCAATTTCAAAGGGGTGACTGAGGCGCTCCCGCAGGTTTTCGGCAATGACTTGAGCCTGTTCTACGCCCTGAATGTCGTTGAGCAACACGGCAAATTCATCACCCCCTAAACGGGCTACCACATCTTGAGGACTGACACAACCACTGAGCCGCTTGGCAAATGCTTGCAGGAACAAATCGCCAATGGTGTGTCCCAGACTGTCGTTGAAGGTCTTGAAGCGATCCAAATCTAAACAAAGAACAGCGTAGTGGTAGTTGGGGTGCTCTGCAGCATAGTTGAGGGTTGTGCGCAAGTGTTCCTCAAAAAACCAACGATTGGGTAAATGGGTGAGGTAGTCATGGCGTGTTTGGTAGAGGAGTTGGGCTTCGATTGCTTTGCGTTCTTGAATTTCCGTTTGCGCTTTTTGATAGAGTTCTGCTTGCAAAATGGCGATCGCCAACTGGGTTGAAATTTGCTTAATCAATTCAATTTCGCTGTCTTGCCAGTCGCGAGGATGATCACATTGGTGACAGAGCAGCAATCCCCAAAGCCGCTCTTCCACTACAATGGGGACAACTAAATTGGCCTTGACTTGATAGTGCACTAGCAGGTCACGATAGCAGGGAACAACAGCCGCTGTGTCTAAGTTATTCACTACGTGGATACGACCCCGCCTATAGGCTTCAAGATACTGTTCTGTAAAGCAGGAGTCCCCCACCACATCCCCCAAAGCCGACAACCAAGGAGGAACCACAGCTTCGACATCCATAATGCCCCGCCAGTCATCAAGGAAGCGATAGATGAGGACGCGATCGCACCCTAGGAGTTGGCGCACATCCTTGACGGCAGTTTCGAGAATTGTGCTCAGATCAAGGGATTGGTGAATGTGCTGGGTAATCTGCACAAGCAGGCGATCGTATTGGGCTTGGCGCAGCAGTTGTTGTTCCACTTGGTGGCGATCGATGGCATGGCGAAAACTGCGCGCCAGTAAATTGGGGGTCAGTTCCCCAATAGTTAAATAGTCCTGAGCACCACTGTGGAGAATCTGCGTGGCCAAATCGGGGCGATCGCCAAGATTAATCACAACTAGGGGCAATTGTGGATAACGTTGCTGGAGTGTTTGTACTTTTTTAAGAACGTGATCCCCTTGAGCAATGAGAACAAGCAGATGAGGTTTGGCCTGAGCAACCACACCAGGGGTTAAGTGAGAATATAAACAGGTGTGAACTTGGTAGTAAATGTCATTAATCTTTGCGAGATGGGGATACAAAATTTTACCCGATTGGGGGATGTTTTCAATGATTAGTAAGCTCAGCAAAGATACTGAAGATGGCGATGACGAACAAAAGCACAATGCCTGATCTGCGTTTGTTTCTGGTATCTCCAGTGGCTCATGGGGATCATCGTTCATCACAGGAAGTATCGTTACTTTTTTGAGCATTTTTTATGATTGATTCAACAGGACTTCTACTATAGTGAGCTAATAAAATATTTTGATTTTGAGTGAGTATTAATTTTTCTTTCTAAATCTATCATAGCGACTGAGGGAGATCACTGTGGCAATGCAATGAATAGG
>NZ_JARJMS020000040.1:0-15727 GCF_029335995.1 Thermosynechococcus sp. Uc | reverse complement strand
GAGAAAGGACGCACCATTCGCTTGCCCATCCACATTACTGAAAAGCTCAACAAGATCAAAAAGGCTCAGCGACAGTTGTCCCAGCAGCTGGGTCGTGCGCCAACAATTAATGAGCTGGCCGCTGAACTGGAGCTAACCCCTGCGCAAGTCCGCGACTACCTCGAACGGGCGCGTCAGCCCCTCTCCTTGGATGTCCGTGTTGGCGATAATCAGGATACAGAGTTGGGAGAACTCCTGGAGGATTCCTCCATTTCCCCAGAGGAGTTTGCCGCTCAGTCCTCGTTGCGCAGTGACCTTGAGCGGCTAATGGCAGACCTTACCCCCCAACAACGTCATGTCCTTTCCCTCCGCTTTGGTCTAGAGAACGGCCAGCCCCTCACCTTGGCCAAAGTGGGAGAACTGCTTAACATCAGTCGCGAGCGCGTGCGGCAAATTGAGCGGGAGGCCCTCAGTAAACTGCGCAAACGCCGCAGCGATATTCACGAGTACCTTGCCAGCTAGCCAATGCTGAGTGACGAACAGTACCGCCAAAAGATGCAGCGGCGCAAAGCCGTACAGACACAACGCCTAGCGGAGCGCACCCGTGAAAAGGGGTTGATCATTGTCCATACGGGCAACGGCAAGGGCAAAACCACCGCCGCCCTAGGAATGGTTCTGCGTTCCTTGGGTCATGGCTATCGGGTGGCAATTATTCAATTTATTAAAGGGGCGTGGGAGCCGGCGGAAAAAGCCGTGCTCAGCCAGTGGTCAGAGCAACTGGCTTTTCATGCCATGGGGGAGGGGTTTACATGGGAGACCCAAGACCGGCAACGGGATATTGCCTGTGCCCAAGCTGCCTGGGAACTGGCCCTAAGCTACCTTGTCAACCCAGCATACCGCTTGGTGTTGCTGGATGAAATTAACGTAGCCCTCAAGCTGGATTACTTAAGTGTGGCACAGGTGCTGGAGGGGCTTGGCCGCAAGCCAGAAATGACCCATGTGATTCTCACGGGGCGAGGGGCTCCCCAAGCCCTGATTGATGCTGCAGATTTAGTAACAGAAATGACCCTTGTCAAGCACCCTTTTCGCGAGCAAGGGATTAAGGCACAGCCGGGGATTGAGTTCTAAACTAGGAGTTCTCCAGCAAAGATGGTGACAGCCTGACCCAACAACAGCAGGCGATCGCCCCCCTGGGCTTGAAGTTTGATTACACCGCCCCGAGGGGAGGCTTGATAGGCGAGGAGTTCCTGCCGACCCAACTTTGGCTGCCAGTAGGAATAGAGGCTACAGTGGGCTGAACCTGTGACAGGATCCTCAGGAATCCCCAGTTGAGGGGCAAAAAAGCGCGAGACAATGTCGTACTCCCTGTTGGCGCGTGCCGTTACAATTAGTCCGCGACAGGGGAGGCGGGCAATCTGGTCAAGATTGGGTTTAAGCTGCATGACAGCCGGGGCATCCTCTAGTTCCACAAGTAGATCGCTGGCCGTCTGTCCTACAGACAGCGGCTGAGTCCCCAGAGCAGCAATGATTGAGGCCTGCAGCCGCTGATCCTCAAGGGGGGTTACAGGCTGCTGCGGAAAGTCAAGGGCGATCCACTCCCCAAGGCGCTGTGCTCGCAGCAGCCCACTGCGGGTATGAAATGCTAACTCTCCCGCCACCCCTTGGTGTTGCCAGAGGACGTGAGCCGTGGCGAGGGTGGCATGACCACAGAGATCCACTTCCGCCACTGGGGTAAACCAGCGCAACTGAAAGCCACTGGCGATGGGTACCACAAAAGCCGTTTCTGAAAGATTCATTTCGCGGGCGATCGCCCCCAAGATTGCATCGTCAAAAAAACTTTCTAGAAGACACACCGCGGCCGGATTGCCGCGAAACGGTTCTTGGGTAAAGGCATCAACTTGGTACAGTGGTAGCGGCATCCAACCCCCGAAAACCGTAAAATCAATCCTGTAGATCGAGCAGAGGACAGACTGCGTGGAACGAACATTTCTGGCAATCAAACCCGACGGCGTGCAGCGTGGGCTAGTGGGGACGATTATCCAACGATTTGAACAAAAAGGCTACACACTGGTTGGCCTCAAACTCATGCGTGTCAGCCGTGAATTGGCAGAGCAGCACTACGCTGAACACAAAGACAAGCCCTTCTTTGCGGGGCTGGTGGACTTTATTACCTCAGGGCCAGTGGTGGCCATGGTCTGGGAAGGTCGCGGGGTGATTGCCAATGCCCGCAAACTCATTGGCGCGACTAACCCCCTCAATGCCGAACCGGGCACCCTACGGGGAGATTTTGCCGTAGATGTGGGACGGAATGTGATTCACGGCTCTGATAGTCCCGAAAATGCCGAGCGGGAAATCAATCTCTGGTTCCAAACCCAAGAACTGGTGCCTTGGGAGCCGGCCTTCACCTCTTGGGTGTATGAGATGTAGGCTCTTGGGTTGATTGGGGAAGGGTTGGGGGAGTGTCTGGCTCCTCCACCTCCCGTTTAGAAAAGCCCCAGGTAAAGCAAAGGGCAATGAGGCTAATCATGACCCAGTCGGAGGGAACTAATTGTGGGTTAATCACGCGAATCAATAGCCGCAGCCCCACCAGGGTTACTGTGAAATAGCCGGCATCCTCAAGCCGTGGAAATTCTTTGAGCCAGCGAATAAATAGCTCCGCCATAAAGCGCAGCATAATCACGCCAATGGTTCCCCCCAGTAACACCAGCCAGCGCTCATCCGATAGGGCGATCGCCGTTGTTACGCTATCTAGGGAAAAGGCTAAATCGGCCAAAGCAAGTAGGGGCACCGCCTGCCAAAAAGAACGAATCACTCGCTCGTGGTGGTGCTCTGGCTCAGTCGTAAAGAAAAAGTACTTTGCGGCTAACCAGAGAAGATACAGTGCCCCCGCCAACTCAAACTGCCAGAACTGCAAGACCCACGTGGCCGTGAGAATCAGCCCAATCCGAAAAATGTAGGAGATGGCGAGTCCCAGATTGAGTGCCCGCCGCTGTTCCTCTAAATCTTCAATGCCTCGTACCAAAGCCGCTAGGGCGATCGCATTGTCCGCTGAGAGAACCGCTTCCAGTGCCAACAACACCACAAGCAACAACAGAGTATCCAGTCCCCAGTTGGGTGAGAGTTCCAAGAGTTCATCAATCATCGGGCGAGGGAAGTTCTCCAAATTTTTGGCTGCTTATACTTATCGTTGCACAGCAACGGTATAGCATTTTCCCAAAGACAGAACACTTAAAACCCTAGAATTAACTCAGAATTGTGATTGCTCCCATGGGACTCATTAACAACACCTTAAAATCCGCAGGAAAGCTCGATCTGATTTCCTTGACCTTGGGCATTGTTGGTTCTCGCAAAATTTATCGTGACGATGATTATGGCCACTCCCCATGGCATATTTTTGCACCCAATTTGAGAATTTATGGTTTTGATGCCGATCCAGAGGCCTGTGATGCGGCAAATGCTGCCCTAGAAGCCCAGGGAATCACTTGGTTTGAGCGCCACTATCCTCTTGCTCTTGGGAAACAGGTGGGTGAATCAACCCTGTACATTACTAATGCAGTTCACTGTAGTTCTTTGTATGAACCGAATTTGAGCTATACATCACGGTTTCAGGGATTCAACCCCGGCTTAAATCTCGTAGCAACCGTTCAAGTGGAAACAACAACACTAGATGTATTTGCCAAAACTGAAGGGCTTGAGAGCGTAGAGGTTCTCAAGGTAGATGTCCAAGGTGCAGACCTAGATGTTTTGCAAGGTGGTCAACAGCTTTTGGCGGCAAGTACTTTAGCTGTCATCGTTGAAGTTGAGTTTTCGCAAGTTTATAAGCGGCAGCCGCTTTTTGGAGATGTTGACGCCTATTTGCGATCCCAGGGGTTTGTACTTTTTGACTTAGTGACGCAGGATGGTTGGTGTCGTTTGCCTCGCTATCTTTCACCTTTCCAATCCCAGCACCGCGCAGGCCAACTTCTATGGGCTGACGCCATCTACTTAAGAGATTTACTCGGTGACGACCAGCGGCAACTCAATGCCCATCTACAAACCCCGGAGCACTTATTAAAGCTAGCAGCGATCGCCGATGCCCTAGACTTCCCTGATTATGCTTTGGAAGTCTTGACACAACTTACACTTCGCTACGGCAAAACTGCCCAATGGAATTGCCGCTCCGAAATTTTTGCCATTTTAGACCAAGCCAAGTCTGTAATTAGTGCGGATATAGCCGACTTGCCAATTGTAAAAGCACTGTCTCAGCCGCTACCCTAGCCCTGAGGCAAGATGCGGCGGCTAAACTCCTGAATCTCTTTACGAATGCCTTGGGGCAATTGGTTTTGTTTGGCGAGGGCTTGCTGGAAGTACTGCTGTGCCTTGGATTGATTGCCACTGGCGGCTAAAATTTGCGCTTTGAGGTATAGCAGTTCTGGATTATTGGGAGCCACGGCCAAGGCTTGATCAACCGCATTCAGAGCTTGCGGCCATTGCTTGCGATCGCGATAGGCTAAGGCCAAGCCTCGATAACTCAGGTAATTGGGAGCAGCGTAGGTTTGCAGGGTTTGAATTGCCCGATCCATGCTGACAAAGCCGACATTACTCGCAATGCCCCACTCCATAAAGCCACGCACAAGATTTAATTCCGGATCGCGGGGATTGATGGCTTCAGCTCGTCCCACATGATCAAGAACCCGCTGAACCCGCAACAGCGCAGCCGGAGCACCGGCTACAGGGCCAGATCCGGCCTCGGAAATTTCATAGCCAGCCATCAGGAAATGTCCCACGGCTTGGTAGAGATTCCCCCGCAGGGGATCGCGGCCAGTGAGGGCCTGGGCAGCGCGCAGAGTCTCCTCGGCATAGCGCTTGTACCCTGCCCAGTCTTCATTGAGATAGGCAATGGCAGCAGCCAGCGTCAGGGTCAGGGGTTCACGGCGATCGCGCTCCAGGGCAGCAGGCAGTAACTCTTTACCTTTGACATAATTGCCGTCGCGAAAGAGAGCCACAAAAACAGCTTCTGTTTGATCTGAAATGGGGCGTGCCTGCGAACCAGTGCGGAAAGGATCTCCAGCAAGGGCAGCAGTGCTGAGTACCCAGGGGGCGATCGCTCCACTAAGATAGAGAGCAAAGCGTTGCCATAGGCGCAGTTGACGGGTTTGCACAGTTATCACCTCCGGAGTTTCTCTCTTGTTTTTAGTCCGCCATCTCAGCTACCACCCCGCCGCTACCCCTCAGCCCATTTTACGGGACATCAACTTAGAGTTGGGGACGGCTGAATTGGGATTGATTATCGGACCTAGTGGATCCGGCAAGACTACGCTATTAGAGATTTTAGCGGGCTTGGCCACCCCCAGCCGCGGGATCATTCAATGGCAGGATCAAGTGCTCACACCTGATCATTTACAACAGTTGGCCGGATTGGTCTTTCAGTTCCCGGATCGCTACTTCTGCGGCAGTACAATTCTGGAAGAGCTGCGCTTTGGTCACCCAGAAATTCCCTACGAGAATTTTTACCGCGCCCTTGCCGATGTTGGCCTTGATCACTTACCTTTGCACACCCGACCTGAATCCCTCAGCGGCGGTCAGCAGCGTCGCCTTGCCCTTGCGGTACAACTGGTGCGCCAACCCTACCTGCTTTTGCTCGATGAACCCACAGCGGGTCTGGATTGGTCAATGCGCCGTCAATTGGTACAGGTGCTGCGCCGCCTGAAGGAACACTGGAGCCTCCTTGTGGTGACCCATGAGGCCACTGAACTACAGGAGATTAGCGATCGCGCGTGGCAATTGGAAAACGGTTGTCTAGTACCACTGACTTCCCAACAGTCAAGTTCTGTAATAAGTTTTAATACTTAGGTAGCAAAACTTTGCAATTTGTTACCACAGGGGCGCAAAGTCTCTCCACAGCTTGATTTTCTGCTACAACCACAAGAGGTACAGCCCTTTGGGGAAAAAGAAAAGACGCTTAACACTTGTCAAGCCAGTGGAGACAAGCCTCTCAGCATCGGTTCCCCCCAGTTGTAAGGAGCTGTATATCCCACTTGGGGTTTGCTTTCGATCGTTACTAAGGAGTTTGAACGCATGTTCACCCACGTCAAGTCCACGATTCGGCATATCGCACCAGCGGCGTTGAATGGGCGATCGCTGTTGCGAGTGGTGTATGTGGTACTTGAAGCCCAATACCAGAGCGCGCTGTCGGCAGCGGTTCGCAGCATTAACGACACCCATCCACAGGTGGCCATTGAAATCAGTGGCTATCTCCTTGAGGAACTGCGCAATCCTGAAAACTATGCCGCCTTCTGTGAAGACGTGGCGCGGGCGAATGTGTTTATTGCCTCTCTCATTTTCATTGAGGACTTAGCCGATAAGGTGGTTGAGGCAGTGCAGCCCTATCGCGATCGCCTTGATGTAGCGGTTGTTTTTCCCTCCTTGCCGCAGGTGATGCGCCTCAACAAAATGGGCAGTTTTTCCTTAGCTCAGATTGGCCAATCCAAGAGCGTCATTGCCAACTTCATGAAGAAGCGCAAGGAGAAATCGGGCGCTGGTTTCCAAGATGCCATGCTCAAACTCCTGCGAACCCTGCCCCAAGTGCTGAAGTACCTTCCCATCGATAAAGCTCAAGATGCCCGCAACTTCATGCTCAGTTTCCAGTATTGGCTGGGGGGATCGCCGGAGAACCTGCAAAACTTTCTCTTAATGCTGGCCGATCGCTACGTCTTCAAGGGTCAGCACAATAGCCACCTCAGTTACCAAGAACCCATCACCTATCCCGACACGGGCATTTGGCATCCCCTCGCACCGCAAATGTTTGAGGATCTCAAAGAGTACCTCAACTGGTTCAACAGTCGCCGCGATATTGGTGCCGATCTTAAAGACCCCCTTGTACCTACGATTGGTCTGTTGTTGCAGCGTACCCACCTTGTTACAGGTGATGATGCTCACTATGTGGCGATTGTCCAAGAATTTGAATCCCAAGGGGCACGGGTGATTCCCGTCTTCTCCGGCGGGCTAGACTTTTCGACGCCGCTGGAAAAATTCTTCTACGATCCCGTCAACCCCGAAAAACCAATTGTTGACACTGTGGTGTCCCTCACCGGATTTGCCCTTGTAGGCGGACCTGCCAAGCAGGATCATCCCAAAGCTGTGGCAGCACTAAAAAAACTCAACCGCCCCTACATGGTGACACTGCCCCTCGTATTTCAAACCACTGAGGAATGGGAAGACAGTGATTTGGGGTTGCACCCGATTCAAGTGGCACTGCAAATTGCCCTACCTGAATTGGATGGTGCCATTGAACCTATCATTCTCTCTGGTCGTGATGGCATGACCGGTAAGGCGATCGCCCTCCAAGACCGCGTGGAAATGATTGTGCAACGGGCACTAAAGTGGGCTAATCTGCGCCGCAAACCCAAGGTGGAAAAGAAAGTTGCCATCACCATCTTTAGCTTCCCGCCCGATAAAGGCAATGTCGGTACTGCCGCCTACTTGGATGTTTTTGGCTCCATCTACAAAGTTATGGAAGCCCTGAAAAACAATGGCTATGACGTACAGGACATGCCGGAGAGTGCCGAAGCTCTTATGCAAGACATTCTCCACGATGCCCGTGCTCAGGTGGGGAGTCCTGAACTCAACATTGCCTACCGCATGAGTGTAGCGGAATACGAACGCCTCACCCCCTACGCCAAACGGCTGGAGGAAAACTGGGGTAAACCGCCGGGGCACCTGAACAGTGATGGCCAGAACCTGCTCATTTACGGCAAAGCCTACGGCAACGTCTTTATTGGGGTTCAGCCCACCTTTGGCTACGAGGGTGATCCAATGCGATTGCTCTTTTCCCGTTCCGCCAGTCCCCATCACGGTTTTGCCGCCTATTACACGTTCCTTAACCACATTTGGCAAGCGGATGCGGTACTCCACTTTGGCACCCATGGCTCCTTGGAATTCATGCCGGGTAAACAGATGGGCATGTCCGGGGACTGCTATCCTGACAATCTCATTGGCTATATTCCCAACCTCTACTACTACGCCGCCAACAACCCCTCTGAAGCTACCATTGCCAAGCGCCGCAGCTATGCCAACACAATTAGCTACCTCACTCCTCCGGCGGAAAATGCAGGTCTTTACAAAGGACTGCGGGAACTCAGCGATCTAATTGGCTCCTACCAAACCCTTAAAGACAGCGGTCGGGGTATCCAAATTGTTAACACAATCATGGACAAATGCCGCATGGTGAATCTCGATCAGGATGTGCCTCTCCCCGACAAGGACGCTGCCGATCTCAGTGCCGAAGAGCGGGATACCCTCGTAGGCAAGGTCTATATCAAACTGATGGAGATTGAAAGCCGCCTCTTGCCCTGTGGCTTGCATGTCATCGGCAAACCGCCAACAACAGCAGAAGCAGTGGCCACGTTGGTCAATATTGCCAGCTTGGATCGCCCTGAGGACGGCATTAAGAGCTTGCCCCGGCTCATTGCCGAGAGCCTAGGTCGAGACATTGACGAAATTTATCAGAATAGCGATCGCGGGGTACTTGCAGATGTTGAACTGCTGCGCCAAATTAACGAGGCTACCCGTGCTGCCGTCAGTGCCCTTGTCCAAGCCCAAGCCGATGCCGATGGCCGTGTCTCACGGGTCTCGAAGCTGAACTTCTTCAACATGGGGCGCAAAGAGCCATGGATTGAAGCCCTCCATGCAACTGGTTATTCCCGAGTGGATGCCGCTGCCCTCAAGCCCCTCATGGAGTATCTCGAATTTTGTTTGCAGCAGATTGTCGCTGATAATGAACTGGGGGCACTGCTACAAGCCCTTGAAGGTGAGTACATTCTTCCCGGACCTGGTGGCGATCCAATTCGTAACCCCGATGTCTTGCCGACGGGCAAAAATATCCACGCCTTAGATCCCCAAGCCATTCCCACCGCGGCAGCCGTGCAGTCTGCCAAAGTTGTCGTCGATCGCCTCCTCGCCCGGCAAAAAATAGAAAACAACGACCAATGGCCAGAAACCATTGCCATGGTACTCTGGGGCACAGACAATATCAAAACCTATGGCGAATCCCTTGCCCAAGTGCTGTGGCTAGTGGGGGCACGTCCGCTACCCGACTCTTTAGGACGCGTCAACAAAGTGGAACTCATCCCCCTAGAGGAGCTGGGGCGGCCGCGCATTGATGTTGTCGTCAACTGCTCTGGGGTATTCCGGGATCTATTTATCAACCAGATGGCGCTCATTGACCGAGCCATCAAAATGGCCGCTGAAGCCGATGAGCCGCTTGAGCTAAACTTTATCCGCAAGCACGCCCTGCAACAGGCCTCAGAATTGGGCATTGAGCTGCGCCAAGCAGCGACACGGGTCTTTACCAATGCCTCCGGTTCCTACGCGGCCAATGTCAACCTAGCTGTAGAAAACAGCTCTTGGGAGCAGGAGTCAGAACTTCAGGATATGTACCTCTCCCGTAAGTCCTTCGCCTTCTCTGCGGATTCCCCAGGGACAATGCAACAGGCGCGGCAACTCTTTGAAACAGCTCTCAAAACCGTGGATGTGACCTTCCAAAACCTCGACTCCTCAGAAATTAGCCTCACGGATGTCAGTCACTACTTTGACGCAGATCCAACCAAGCTAGTGGGGGCACTGCGCGCTGACGGCAAGCAACCCAAGGCCTACATCGCTGATACCACCACGGCCAATGCCCAAGTGCGTACCCTCTCAGAAACCGTCCGCCTCGACAGCCGTACCAAGCTCCTGAATCCCAAGTGGTATGAGGGGATGCTCGCCCACGGCTATGAGGGGGTGCGGGAGATTTCGAAGCGGCTTGTGAACACGATGGGCTGGTCAGCTACCGCAGGAGCCGTGGACAACTGGGTTTATGAGGAGGCGAATGCCACGTTTATCCTCGATGAGCAGATGCGGCAGCGGCTTCTGAATACCAACCCCCACTCTTTCCGCAAAATGGTGAGCACCTTCCTCGAACTCCACGGGCGCGGCTACTGGGAGACCAGTGAAGCCAATCTGGAACTGCTGCGGCAACTCTATCAAGAGGTGGAGGACAAAATTGAAGGAGTTGAGTAAACAACGTTAACACTGTGCTCAAGGGGGGTCTTCCCCCCTTTTTATTTGCTTGCCGATGTGGTTGGAACCCCCGAAGGCCTTGGGGAAGTGATGCAGACTAAAGACCAATGCCACCCTGTGTCAGCAGATATTAGGTTACAGAGCTGTTACGTATAGCCACTTACCGCCGCAGCAAAGCCTCCATCGGCATTAATGAAGACTGTGAGGGCTGATGGCATAGGAATACACTGGAGATTTTTTCTGTGCAATTAAAAAAAGCGATGCCGCTGGAACCAAGTAACAGACCGCAAGATGGCTAGAACTGCCATTCTCCAGCCCGGACAGTCCTACACCTTCAGACAATACTTTGAGATGCCCTATGAGCCGGAAGATAGTCTGGCAGAATTTGGCTACACCCTTCAGCGGTCTATTTTGACGCTGCCTCAATCTACTGCTGCTACCAAGAAAGGGCACAAAAGTGTGCACCCTTCTCTTCCTGCCCCGAAAGCATTCGTATCTGACAGTTACTAGAAGCAGACTCTGGTAAATTGTCAGCTTGTGGGTAAAATCCGCTCGGATATTGGCTATGCAGGCATGGAGTCTAGCCCATATCGCAGAGGATGTTTGCCAGTTGCGCGAAACTGCTAGCTGTGTTCCTGCGTGGCGCTGAAAATCCGCGAACCGCTTGGCTACTTTGAGTTTGCAACTGAAGCGTCTGCTGCAAATTTTGAGACGACGCAGCGCGCGCTTGAGAGGTTTGGGAGCCTCCACGCGAAAGTGTCACGGCAGCGCCGCTGATGCCATGTGCCTGTCAACACTAGAGTTTGACTCCTTGCGGGAACCTCTCCCCATGTTGTTGTCTTTCCCACTCAGGTGTTCTTTGCGCGTCAAGGGGGGAAATGGTGTCAATAAGTCCCCTACCCCGCCATGGCCGCAAAGTCCATATTATTGCTAGGGTTGTGAAATTCTCCTAGAGGGCAAACACTGCAATGATGAAGCTTTGATACCACCACCCCTAGGGCAGCTAAGGATGCACTTCGTTACGGCATTCCGTGATGTGAAGTACGGCTTTTTAAGCTTAATCATTTGGATAGGAGAGTTGATGCGTGCTGTTCTTCAAAAAGCCATGGCAACGGCTCACTGGGACTTAGCCGGTTCCCCATTTTACGAGGATGAAACGATTTGTTACAGTAGCGGTGTCTAAGGGGTAACTTTTACGGATGACGTTTGAACTGCCATGACCTCCCCACGCTTTAGTTTTAGCGGATTGGCGGTGACTCGCCACATCGGCACTCTAATGTTGACGCTGACCGTTATTGTTTTGGCAGTCTTTACCCTTTTGCGTCTGCAGGTGGACCTGCTGCCGGGAATTACCTACCCCCGCATTGGTGTACGTTTGGATATTCCGGGGGTAGTCCCCAGCGTTGCCGTTGAGGAGGTGACCAAACCCCTTGAAGAAGCCCTCAGTCGCACAGAGGGAGTGGTGCAGGTCTATTCCCAAACCCGTGAAGGGCAAGTCAGCATTGATTTATTTTTTGAGCCGGGCGGCGATGTCGATCAGGCCTTAAATGAGGCCACCGCTGCTTTTAACCGTGCCCGCAGTGCACTGCCCGATATTATTGAGTCGCCGCGCCTTTTTAAGTTTGACCCGTCGCAATTGCCGGTCTATGAGTTTGCCTTGACCTCAGAAACCCTCAGCGGCCGAGAGTTACGGGTTTTTGCTGATGAAGATTTAGACCGCGAACTCAGTATCGTCCCTGGTGTGGCTGGGGTAGATGTCTCTGGGGGAACCACTGAAGAAGTGCGAATTCTTGTGGACTTAGATCGATTGCAGGCAACAGGCGTAGGGTTAAACCAAATTTTAACGGCGCTCAGCGATCGCAACCAAGATGTCTCAGGAGGGCGCATTCGCGGTCAAACGGCAGAACCTCTCACCCGCGCCGTGGGACGCTTTAGCAATGCCAGTGAAATTGAGGATTTGGTGTTGAGGGGAGCCAATGGTCAGCGGCTCTATCTACGGGATGTGGCGCAAGTTGTTGATGGCAGTGCCGAGCAGCGGGTGTTTGTCACGCTCAATGGCCAACCAGCGGTCAAAGTCAGTATTCTTAAGCAGCCGGAAGCCAACACAGTGGCAGTGGTCGAGGGGGTCAAGCGCCGCCTAGGGGAGTTGCAGGCAGCCAATCTCGTGCCCCGCGAGGCTCAAATTGTGCCCGTTCTCGATGAATCAATTTATATTCGCAATTCTCTAAATAATGTGATTACCGCCGGTCTGACAGGGACATTGTTGGCAGCGATCGCTGTCCTTCTTTTCTTGGGATCAGTGCGGCAAACCCTAATTATTGTACTCGCGAGTCCCCTTTCAACTATGGCGGCAATGCTGTTGATGGGGCTATTTAATTTTTCCCTCAATGTTTTTAGCTTGGGCGGGCTAGCGCTGGGGGTGGGTATTGTTGTGGACAACGCCATTGTAATGTTAGAAACCTTGGCGGATATGAATCCACAGCACATGAGCCAAGAACAGTACCTTGAAGAAGTAAAACGGCGCAGTCAAAGTATTGAATCGGCACTTTTGGCCTCTACTTTAACGAACCTGGTTGCCATTTTGCCCTTTTTGTTACTGGGGGGCTTAGTTGCCCTGCTTTTTAATGAACTCATTCTGACGATTAGTTTTGCTGTTGCAGCGTCACTGGTGGTGGCTCTTACAGTGGTACCAGCGTTGGCCTCACGCCTATTGGGAATGCGGATGCAAAATCGCCTGCGGCAGGTGGCCTTTATTCGCCTTTTTAATGAAAAGTTTCTCTGGCTTTCAGGACGCTATGAATGGGCATTGGCACAGGTATTGAGGGCACGCTGGCTAGTGGTGGGTCTGGCGATCCTTCTTCTGGGGGGGAGCAGTTGGTTTTTAGCCCAGCAAATTCCTCAAGAATTGCTACCGCGCATTAATACTGGTCAAGTCAACCTAACGGCCATCTTTCCGCCGGGCATGCCCCTACCCACAAGTCGCCGTATCATGGAGGCCGTAGATGAGGTACTGATGGCACAGCCGGGGACGGAGGCAGTTTTTACCACAACTGGGGGTGTTCTCTTTGGTACAAATACAATTGCCAATCCCCTGCGCGCAAACAGCACCATTATTCTGCAGCGCGGCGTTAGTGTAGACCGCTATATTACCCAAGCCACGCAAGCCTTGGATCAACTTAGCCTTGTGGGAGTGCGGCTGCGCCTACGTCCTGGTCAAGTGCGGGGAATTATCCTCACCAACTCACCTGTGCGCGGCGCCGATATTGATGTCATACTGCGGGGCAACGATGAGCAGACCCTCAACCGCTTTGGTCGCCAAGTGCTCCAGATTCTAGATGAAAAAGCCACCTTGGTGCGCTTTCGTCCCGATGCCGATCCGCGCCAGCCAGAAATTCAAATTCTGCCAGATTGGGAGCGAGTGAGCGAACTGGGGCTGAATACCCTCAACCTTGGCCAGACAATTCAAACAGCCCTAGAAGGGTTTGTGCCCGCGCGTCTGCAACGGGGCGATCGCCTAGTGGATATTCGGGTTCAACTGGACAGTAATAGCATTCAAAACCCCGCCGATCTTGCAAACATTCCCCTTTTTACCCCCAATAATCGCCCCCTGCGCCTTGGGGATGTTGCTCGCATTGAACCCAGTCAAGCCCCCGGAGAAATTCGCCGCATTAACCAGCAGCAGGTCTTTATACTCGCCGGAAATCTTGCCGAGGGCGCCAGTCTGAGTGCGGCTCTTACGCAGGTCAATGACATTCTTAACAACTTGGAGTTTCCGCCGGGGGTATCCTTGATGCCGAGCACAGCAGCCCAAGCCAATCAGCAATTGCAACAAGCCTTAGTGGTCTTGGGCAGTTTGGCAGCCTTTCTCGTGTTTGTAGTCATGGCGGTACAGTACAACTCCCTACTTGACCCGCTGGTGATTATGTTTACAATTCCCTTGGCCTTGGCCGGTGGGATTTGGGGTCTGTACCTGACACGAACAGCGATTGGTGCCACGGTGATTGTTGGTGCCATTTTGCTAGTGGGGATTGTTGTCAATAATGCCATCATCATGGTGGAGTTGGCGAATAAGATTTACCAACAAGAGGGCTGTAGCCGTAGTCAAGCCATTCGCAAAGCTGCCCCTGCCCGCCTGCGCCCGATTCTGATGACCACGATTACAACAGTGGTGGGGATGTTCCCCTTGGCATTGGGTCTAGGGGAAGGCTCAGAATTTTTGCAGCCCCTTGGCATTGTTGTCTTTTCTGGCTTAGCTGTGGCAACACTGCTCACTCTCTTTCTCATTCCCTGTTTCTATGTGATTCTGCATGGCTTTGAGCGTACCGCCCACCGCCGTCTTCCGCCTTCTTTGCCAGTACCGGCTGTCCCCTCCTCGGAGGAACGTCAGGAACGCTAAGCTGTAGGCCAACATTACTGTTTAGATTGGTAGTGAAGCCGCTACCCAAGTCCTGCCGATGACTGCTGTTGACCCTATTGCCGTTGCCGTTGGTCAAGATGCCCTTGTTGAGGTACGTCAACTGAGCGTGTTTTACCGCAATCAGCCGCTGCTTAGCGATGTCAGCCTCACCCTTTACCCGCGAAACTGGTGACGTTAATCGGTGCTTCTGGATCTGGCAAGAGCCTACTCCTACGCTGTTTGAACCGCTTTATTGAACTTTTTCCGAATCTTCACGTGAGTGGAGAGATTAACTATCGGCACCACGCCCTCAACGAGTGGAATGTATCGCAACTGCGCTGTCGTATGCCGATGCTTTTCAGCAGACCGAGTCTGTTGCCAACATCAATCTATGAGAATGTTGCCTTTGGTGCTCGGGTGCATGGCTATCAAGGGGATCTCGATGCCCTTGTGCAATCTTCTTTGCAACAGGTGGATCTGTGGCAAGCTCTGAAGAATGATTTAGCCAAGCCTGCACTGCACCTGTCCCTAGAGCAGCAACAACGCCTTTGTCTGGCGCGGGCGATCGCCCTGCAACCGGAGATTCCGCTACTGGATGACTTTGATACTGCCGCGACCCGCCGCATAGAGGAGTGTCTGTATCATCTCAAACAAACCTACACCGTGATCATGGCAACCCATCACCTACGACAAGTAGCGCGGATTTCCGACTGGACGGCCTTTTTAGCCCTGCAAACTAATAGTCAAGGACAGATGGTGGGGCAATTAATTGAGTACGCTCCCACATACTTACTTTTTCAAAGGCCAGAGCATCCCTTAACCGGCGAGTATGTCAGTGGTCGGTTTTAGGAGTTCTCATTCATCAGCACTTTGGCAATGAACCCGTATAGAATTGGGGTGTAAAAACTAACCTAAATACAGAGACAGCTAGTTTCTTTAGCTTTACCCTGGGAAGTAGAGATCAACCATGGGTACCTTAATCTTAGGTTGATTGGATCGGCAGTGGAATAGGGCATCATTTCTATGATGATATGATGATCTATTCCGAGTGTTTGCATCCCAATCCCGTTGGTGCTGTTCAATGTAAAGCGTGTTTTTCGCCCATGCCCATTATGACTTCTTGTCCAAATTGTGGTGCCCCAGTTCAACCAGACGCTAGCTTTTGTGGCCAATGTGGTTTCAATCTGCGTCGCATTGCCGTCAGCCCACCCCCAATACCAGAGGTGATGCAACACCCAACAAGTGCTGCACCAACGGTGGAAGTCGTTGCCCATCAAAGACGGCTAACAACACTACCGCCGCCGCCCACACCAC
>NZ_JARJMS020000079.1:0-12903 GCF_029335995.1 Thermosynechococcus sp. Uc | reverse complement strand
GGAGGGCGTGGTTGCCCGATAATGGCGCAGGCGTTGGAGAATTTCATCTTTGGTTTTGCCCCGCAACTGAAAAAGTAAAAAGGGGTCTTCGTTGAAGTACTGCCCGAGTAAATAATAGACGGCGCCAATATGTTTGCAGGGATTCACCGGGTCTGGGCAGTTGCAGCGGCTGTGGATGTCAAATTTGGTAAAGGGAAACAAACTCAGTCCGGCTTGGGTAAAGACTTCTTCAATACTGGGGGGCAGCTCACCCGCTAGGAGCTTCGCGGCATAGAAGGCTTTTTGTGCCATGCCATCAATGACGTATTGCCACTGCTCTTCACTAAAGGCATCCAAATGAAGTTTGACGTGATAGGGTTCAGGAGCTGTGCCTTGTACTTGGGCATGGACTTGGTTGCCTTTGAATTCCAACGTGAGAACCCGTCCTTCGCGCACATAATTGCGTGCCCGCTCTAGCCGTCGGCGCCAGCCAAAGGACTCTAGTACACCAATCCAGCGTTCACTCCACCAATGTTGACGCCCTTGGACACTGTCGCGATCGCTCACCTCAACGACGGGTTCAGAGGCCAGCGTTGTCGTCGTTGCATCAAAAGGGGGGGGAGGTAACTGCTGCTTTTGCTTTTGTTTGAGACTGGCAGCTTTGCGGGTAATTTTGAGAATCTGGGGCTGTTTCATGGGTCAAATGCCACAGCTATTCCTTCTATCATAGGCTGCTGGTCTAGAGGATGAGATCAATCTCCCACGTGGTTATATCCCATGTTTGTAAGACATACTTGTCTCGGTGGTGGCGAATTAACCAAAGGTGGCGATCGCCCGTAAAGCCGAGGCCATAAATCTCCTGTTCGCTTTCGGCCGTGCCGACAATTTCACCGCTGTGGGTCACTAAATTCAAACGATGACGACCCGCCACCACGTAGCCCCAGGGCGTGGCACAGAGAAATTGAGGACGAAACCGCAGGCCCAAGCGTTGAACCCGCCAAGGCCGCAAATGTAAGAGCATCAACAGGGGCTGCTGCGGATGATCCTCAAACGCTGCGAGTTGCCATGGCTGCTGATGGGCAGGGGTGAACAATGTCAGGTGGGCAGGTAGTTGGGTGTATAGTCGCCAGTGTCCCCGGCGGTCGAAGAGTTGAAAATGGGTGATGGAATGCTCCGTTTCAGGATGCTGGGAGCGACCAATCACTAGGCCGTAGCGACGATTGAAAAGGAGCGTCTCCACGAAAGTCTGTCCATGCCATTGACAACGGAGAGTCCGCTGCCCTTGACCATTGATGAGTTGGAGATGAAGCTGTAATTCCGCTGCTGCACTCTCAATCTGGGTTTCTGCACACCAGTAACCAGTGGCGTCAATGGTCAAGCGGTTCAAGGTGGAGTGAAGACGACAGCCTAAGGGAATAAGCTGGTCGTGAATACAGAAAAGCTGGGGTGGCAGCACATTGAGTCGCAGCCAAGCACTCACTTCACCGCCATAGAGTTGAAGCGGCAACGGTGGTAGCGGCCATTGCCCCATCTCTTCTGGCACAGTCTCCCTAGCTTGCCAAGCCCAGAGGCGATCGCCCACCACTCCGTAGAACTTGGTGGCCGTACTGGCAACCTGTTGGGGCGGTATTGCTAAGGAATAACCTTGGGGTTCCCCCAGCCAAACCGCCGCCGGCGCCTTGGAAAACAATAGCGGCTGCTCATGACGCTCTGCTTCGATAACCTCTAGGGCTAATTGCACAGCCATCGTCATTTCCGCTGCACTTTTATACCGTCGCTGCGGTAATTTATCCAAGGCTTTAGTAATGATGCTCCGCACTAGAAAGGGCAGCCCCTCAGGAAGGGTATAGGGACGGCTGAGGTGGGCAGCCATGAGTTCAGCAGGTGTGCCGTGGAAGGGGCGATCGCCAACAATCATCTCGTACAACAGGATGCCCACCGCATAAAGATCCGAAGCGGGTATCGTTTGACCGTAGAAACGCTCCGGTGCCATATAGGCAGGGGATCCCGTTTGACCACTGCCTTTGACATCCTCAATCAGCCGCGCAACGCCAAAGTCAGACACCTTTGCCTGCCAACCCGTAGCAGTCACCTCCAGCAGGATATTTTCCGGTTTGAGATCGCAGTGGAGAATGCCGCGATGATGGGCATAGGCTAGGGCTGCGAGAACATCCAATGTCAGGCGCAAAGCGGTGGTCAGGGGTAAAGCCTGTTCCTGTTCTAGGAGCGATCGCAATGTCCCCCCCGCACAATAGTCCATCACCAAACTACGGCTGACTTGAGCGCTATGGCGCAAGCGAATGTAGTCAATCGCCTGACAGCCCACCACATGGGGATGTTGAAGCGTCAGCAGAAAATTCAATTCCCGCAGAAAGCCACGGGTCAGCAATTGCCGCTCGTTGAGCACCTTGATTGCCACGAGGTCACCCGACTCACGATTGACAGCCAGATACACTTGTCCGTACTGACCCTGACCGGCTAGATCTACTAGCCGGTAACGGGAGATTTGGGCAGCATGAGCCGTGGCCAACAACAAGCCTCAACCATTAAGAAAAACAGTTCTCAGATTGAATCGTCCTTCAGGAGAAGAGGATTTCCAAGGGTACCTCGTTATTTTCCTGTTCAATACTACCCACTTCATGGATGCGCTTGGCCAGATCCCGTGCCCGCTGATAACTGCTAATGTCCCCTTGTTCAAAAAACAGCTTCGCCGCTGTGCGCAGATCTTCCACTGCGCCCTTGCGATCGCCAAGGGTCGAGCGGGCAACACCGCGATTGTGGTAGGCCTTGGCATAGTTCTCATTAATGCGAATGGCCTCGGAGTAGTCAAGAACTGCCGCTTCGGCGTCTCCGAGACGCTGATGGGTCAGTCCCCGATTGTAGTAGGCCTTGGCATGGCTGGGATCCACTTGAATGACTTGGGTATTTTTCTCAATCTGCCGCAGATAATCCAACACTTCTTCGATTTGCTTTTGCTCTGTGTTGAGAATACGGGTGTAATCGTGGAGATGCTGTGTCCCTTGGTTGAGTTGCATCACCTGTTTCTGTACATCCTCAAGGCGATCGCGCACCTGGGCAAGGGCAAGGGTAAGGTTGCCCAACTCTGACTGCTGCTGACCTTGGGAGGCAACCAGTTCAGCAATTTTCGCCTCCTGTTGCCGCACAACGACTTGGAACCGATCATCTAGTTTTTTGCGATTGACTAAGTTTAAACCCACCGCCAACGAAAGGGGCAAAGGGGCGATCGCTGTCAAAATTGTCTGTTGAGTTGTCGCAGCCGCCACAGACAATACAACGCTTAACCCAGTTGCACCCCATTCTAGGGGGTGTAGCCCCCTAGGAGATGGCATGTCATAGGAGTTCAAATGACGGTCTTCCATAAATGGTGCCTCCCTGAGGATAAAAAATGAAGTGGTTGGTTAGGCATCCGACGTATTGGCGAGATATTGCCCCACCTGCACTTGGGTATCTTTCAACTGAGTAATCATTGTGCGGGTAATGAGCTTGCCCGCCTCCACCAAAACCCGGCCATCGAGGGGGTGCAAAATATCCTGCTCAGCCCGCCGCCCGATCAAAGACTCAATATCTTCAACGGCATTGACATACATCCCTGAGGGTAACTCCACCACCACCCCCGGCCCCAGTACCCGTGCCTGGCAAGCCAAGCGAGAGGTGGCATTTGCCGTTGTAATCACCTCAAGGGTACGTTGCTCCCGCTTATTGATAGGCGAAAGACTTTCCATCCCCTCCTTGATATAGACATGGCAGGTGGCACACAGTCCCCGCCCGCCACACTCCTTTAACACATGGAGTTCAGAGTCCAATAGAGCAGACAGCAAATTGTCATTGGTATTAATCGTGGTTTCCCGCGAGATGGGTTCAAGTTTGACAACTTTGGCCACTGCTCTGTTCTCCTTTTAATCACGCATAGAGAGTTACTTTAGGATCATACTCAAGCAACTTGGGTGCGACATAGCCGTTCCATAATCGTGTCATGATCCTGTCCCTCTTGCAGCCAAGCCTTGGCCGGCTCGACCCGCTCCCGCAAGCCCAAGACAAAAAGGTTATTAGCTGCCCCTAGGGTTTCACAGGCCGTTTGAACACAGTGGAGATCGCGCCCCGTCAATTGGCTAAAGAAAGCTTCTAAAATCCCAGCTTCGGCAGCACATTGGGGCTGACCCGTATTTTTAGGAGCCGCCGCCGCAAAGGGAGAATCCCACGTTTTCACCACCAAAAAGCCCTGCTGGTAAAAACCCACATCTAGATCGATGGTACCCCAGCCATGGGTTTTCCAACATTCCTTGAGACATTGGAGAAACTCCACCATTTCCATTTCCGCAAGGGGACGGCGATAGTACTCACTGACCTCTGCGACAAAGCGACGATAAAAGTTTTTACCCCACCAACGACCACAGTTAAACAGCACCACCCCAGTGGCCTGCCCCACTTCTTGATCCAGACCCGCATAGATGGCTTGGAGCAAAATATCCGGTAGCGCAATCAGGCGGGCGCCTTTGCGGTTTTCGATAAGACCTGTTTCAAAATCCCCCTGAACGTAGGCATCAGCCGCATAGTAATTGCCAGGGATGACCGGCTCTTTGAGCAAATCAGCAACGGAAATCATAGAACATCCTCATGCGTAGGCGTAACAAGTCATTTCTAGAGATTGAAGACCACGGCTTAGGATTGAACAGAGACCACCGCCGGCAAGCCCACAAGGGTGGCTTGGGCCTGATCTAAAAGCGGCAAAATCAAATCCTGCTCGGCCTCAGTGAGCATTTCCTTCAGACGGGCACTGAGAAGCTCGTGGCAACTGCTCCATAGGGTTTGGGTTTGGTGGGCATTGACCACTTCTGTGAGCCACTCAAGGAGCCGATGCTGCAAAAACTCGGGGTTATTTAGGAGCATTGCCATGGCGGCATAGCGCAGCAGGGCGATCGCTTGACGCAATACTTGCTCAAGGGTTTGGGGATTTTCGGTGGGATATTTCTTTTGCAGGGTGTCGGCCACGGGTTGAAAGATTTCAAGTTCATGATCCCGCAGAAATTCATAGGTGCTCAACCGCTGCTGGAGTGACTCGATGTGGTGGCGGAAGACTTTGATGTCCACATTGCTGAGGTAGTTTTCTTCGGCTTTGTAGTAGAGGTTCATTAATTCGGTGTGCATAGGGGGCTCCTAAAACAGATTTGATAAGTCTGAGAGGGTGACTTCGGGTTCTACGGGCATAGGGGGTAGGGGTTCCACTTTGCTCACTTGAGCAATCACCGGTTGGCCTGCCCAAGGAAGATGGGCACAGAAGTCTTTGACGGATAGGCGCCAGAGGGATAGGCTCGGCTCAAGGGCAATGGCTTGATCCGGACGGCCTTCCCAATTCAGTTGGCGGAAGAAGGTTTCTACAGACCATGCCGCCCAAGGGGTAGCAGGGGCAGCAGGGGGCGGAGCTGCAATTTCCTCCGCTGTGGGTGGAGACAGGGGGGGCACGAGGACGCCAATCCCTTCCCAGTTGATGCGACCAAAGAAGTCTTTGACGCGGTAGCTGGGCCATTCTGTAGAACCAGTGGGGGCGATCGCCCCTTTGACCTCAAGACCAAGCCAGTTGACCCGCTGCCAAAATTCACCCACTTTCAGGGATTGCCAATTGAGTACCCCAGCTCTCGCTACCGGCTGCTGGCGCACCAAGCCCAACCAGTTGACGTCCTCAAAAAATTGAGTAACGGCTTGCTGTTGCCAATTACCGTTTCGGCTTTTCATAGACCAGTTCTCCACTGCGGAGCCGTTTTTCAATATCCTTGGCGGAGGCTCCTTCGTTTTGCCAGAAGGCAGCAGCATCAATACGATCCTGCTTACCGAGAAGGAATTTGCAGTAGGTTTCTCCCAAAGCGTAGCACTGGATTTCAATACAACTGAGTTCTTTTTGAATAAGAGCACTAAAGAAACCGGCAAAGAGTCCTGCGTAGAGGTGGCACACGGGTCGGCCCACATCTCCTAAAGTGCGTGCCACCGCCGAGTCAAAGATGTTGATGAACATAAAACCGTGTTTTTGCTCACTGAGATCGACTTCCCAGTTGCCCCAGCCTTGGGTCGTGCAGGGCCACCACCAAGCTTCAAGAACATAGGGGAGCCGCATTTGCTTGATCCCCTGCTCATAGCCATACTCGGTGGGAAACCACTGTTGGAAAAAGTGAGCATCGCGCCGTCCCCATTCTTCACCAATTTTGTACATAACGACGCTGGCGGCAGGTCCTACTTCCTCTTCAAGGCCTTCAATAAGGCCAATGATGAAATCTTCGGTCACCAGGAGGTTGCGGGCATTGTTCCAATCGCTGTAGGTACCGCGATCGCTATCGAATTGAAAGAAGTCCCAAAAAGCGTAGTGATGGTGGCGTTTTGGGTATTTTTTGCGGAGGAGATGATCCACACCGTAGCGATCGCCGGTGGCGGCTTGGGGGCGGGAACGAGTCATAGTCATAGAGCGACTCCATCAAATAGGATAAATAGGATCAAGGATATCGACAAAGACAATTGGAACCTCAAAAAAGCATAGGTTAGAAAAAATGAATTGCATTAAAAGACAAAAAAACAGGTGAGAGCTGAACTTTTTGCCGCCACAGTATTACTGCCTAAATCATGACGGATCTTCCTCTGAAGAAGCAGAGATTCTTAACTGAATTTAGTAATTCTGTTACTACCCTTAACGTTTAATCTAATGTTTCATCTAGGGAATGACTCTTGCAATTCTCTGCCGTAGAAATACGGATTTCTGGGGGCTAGATGTAGTCCAAAATACACGCTCCTCTGAAGTAAAAAGCACAGGTGCGGACGTTTCAATAAACATTCGACAATACAATTTGTTGGCTTTTTGGCCGGTGTTGGCTGACTCAGCAAATTCCGCCGAGCCCTCTATCGCGTGGCTCCCATTTTCAGTATTCCATGGCACTGCATGGCCAACGCCGAGGGCAAGATCTGCTAAATTACAGCACTAGCACTTGGAAACAGGAGCCGCGGCAGCCCTTAGCCACGGTGAGTGACGACTGCATCTCCCAAAGGCTTACGGAGATCACCGCCGCCGCAGGAATCGCCTACCATAGTTCTTAACTGCTGTGCCGCGGAATCTGTAATCACTTATGAATGTAGCTTACTTTGACTGTCCTGCCGGGGTGGCCGGGGACATGTGTTTGGGTGCCCTCCTTGATCTGGGGGTTCCCCGCGACTATCTCCAAAGCCAATTGGCAAAGTTAGGGATTGGTGAGGAGTTTGAGTTAACCACGGAAACGGTGCAACGCAAGGGACAGCAGGGACTCAAGGCGGAGGTGCGTTTGCGCGATCGCCACTCCTATCACCATCGCCACTGGCCAGAGATTGCAGAGCAAATCTGCGCCGCTGACCTACCCAATCGTGCCCGCGACTGGAGCCTCAAGGTTTTTGAAACTTTGGCGATTGCCGAGGGAGCCGTGCATGGCATTGAGCCGGAAAAAGTGCATTTCCATGAAGTGGGGGCAGTGGATGCCCTTGTGGATATTGTCGGCACCTGCTTGGGGTTGGATTATCTCGATGTTAGCTACATTTACTGCTCGGCTTTACCCACTGGGGGCGGAACGGTCAAAGCCGCCCATGGGCGGCTACCAGTCCCCGTTCCTGCTGTCTTGCAACTGTGCCAAATGTACCGAGTCCCCCTCTATAGCAACGGCATTGAAAAAGAACTGGTTACGCCCACAGGCGCCGCCTTGGTCTGTGCGCTGAGTAAAGAATTTGGAGCGCCGCCAGCAATGACCCTACAGCGGGTTGGCCTTGGTGCCGGCAGCCAAGAGTTGCCCCTGCCAAACTTGTTGCGTCTCTGGCTGGGAACGCTGCCGAACTCAGCAGAAACAACAACAGCAAAAACCATTGTTGAACTGCAAACTCAACTGGATGATATGACGCCCCAAGCCCTCAGCTATACCCTCGAACAACTCTATGCCACCGGTGCCATTGAAGTCTTTTGTCAACCCATTACCATGAAAAAGTCGCGTTTGGGGGTTTTGCTTACGGTGTTGTGTCCCCCTAGTGCTGAGACCGCCTGTGTACAGACCCTCTTTCGGGAAACCACAACGCTGGGGCTACGGCGGCAGGTGCAAGAGCGCTATATCCTTGAGCGGGAAATCAAAACCATTGCCACTCCGTTTGGCGAGGTGCGGGTAAAAGTGGCTGCGCACCAAGGGCAGCGGCTCAATGTCCAACCTGAATACGAAGACTGTGCCGCCCTTGCCCGTCAGCACCAGTGCCCGTGGCAGGTGGTCTATCAGGAAGCCCTAGCAGCAGCGCAGCGGCAGTGGCCCCTAGGCTAGCTTGGGTTTAATAAAGACAATGGCCTGCTTCCAAATAATTGTGGCTTGATCATAGTGATCGACAACACACAGGCAATTTGCATCCTGCCAACGCACTTTACCAACGACCAGATCACTGGTGCTGAGCTTGACTTCAACCTCGGTGCTATCTTTAATGAAGGTCTGTAACTGGCGAATGCTGGGCAGTGCCGTATTGAATTCGTCGGTCATGGATTTCCCTCTCGTACCTTTTCAATTCTATGAGCCTATCTTTTCAGAAGTATCAAGGGTTAGGTAACGATTTCCTGCTCATTGACAATCGCCATCAGGAAGAGTTACTCCTTACCCCCGAAGATGCTCAGCACTGGTGCGATCGCCACTTTGGTGTGGGTGCCGATGGCGTCATTTTTTTGCTAGCAGGCACAGGGGATACCGACTACCGCATGCGGATGTACAATGCCGATGGCTCAGTGGCAGAAATGTGCGGTAATGGCATTCGCTGTCTGGCCAAGTTTATTTTTGCCCTTGAGGGGCGCGCCCTCGGAGAAGTTGTGCGCTATCGCATTGACACCCTTGCCGGTTTGATGGTGCCAGAGGTACAAGCGGATGGTCAGGTGATGGTGGATATGGGCAAACCGCAACTTTTGGCGCAGCAGATTCCCACCACCTTAGCAGCCGCAGATCAAAAGGTGATTAATGCCCCCTTAATGGTGGGCGATCGCCAGTGGTTGGTGACGTGTGTGAGTATGGGTAATCCCCACTGTGTCACGTTTGTTGAAGATGTTGCGGCGGTTGATTTGGCAAGTATTGGCCCGCAGTTTGAACATCATCCCGCTTTTCCCCGGCGTACCAATATTGAATTTGTTCAAGTGTTGGGGAGCGATCGCCTGCGGATGCGCGTGTGGGAACGGGGAGCGGGCATTACTCTTGCCTGTGGCACAGGCGCCTGTGCCACCCTTGTCGCTGCTGTTTTGACCGATCGCCTGAGTCCTGCGGAGAATCAAGCCCAAGCAACGATTGAACTGCCGGGGGGGAACCTCCATATCCGCTGGGATTTGCCTAGCCAACATCTGTATATGACCGGACCTGCCCTCGCAGTCTTTAGCGGTACCTTGCCCTAGGTGAGCTATGACCCGTCGGCGACAACTGTGGTATTACCCTCTTTTTCAGATTCCCTTCATTCTTTTTACAGGCTGCGTCCTGCTGGCGCTGCTTTTCTCGCTGTTGAATTGGGGGCGCCCTAGTGTCGCCGTTGTCCTCTCCCTTGACCTCAGTGGCAGTACGTTTAGCAATCATCCGTTGCAATTTAATCAACCACAAACGGTGATGGCGCAACAGGTCAGGGCTGCCAAACTCTATCTTCAACGTAACCAACGGGATCTGGCAAATCCCAACGAAGTCATGATCCACGGTTTTGGTTGGAATGTAGTATTTCTCACGCCCCGCTTTGAAACCAATAGTGACCTGCTACTCACCCAACTAGATCAAGCCCTCAATCGCAGTGACTTGCTCGCCCAAGTGGATCTGAGTGCAACCAATCTTTCAGGGGCGATCGCCATGGCCACCCAACAACTCCAACTCATTCCCAATCGCTGCCGGGAACTACTCCTAATTACTGATGGTGAAGCCTCTGTGGATGCGAGTGTTGTTGCCCATGCCCGCCAACAGCGGGTAAAGATCAATGCCATCGTTATCGGGGATCATGCTCCCCAACTGGCCGCCGCTACTCAAGCTACCGGCGGGCAATACCGCTCTGCTCCCGTAGCCATTCTCGAAGAACTAGTCGGTCAAACCTTTTTTGAGGGCTTCAACAGCAATGCCCGCTGGCCAATCTTTTGGGGCGGCATGGCCGTCATATGTTTCATGTGGCTCCTGGTGTTACCCCTAGATCGCTGGATTTTACAGGGGTGGTTCCATCTGCCCATGAATTTAGCAGGTCAAATAGCTTCTAGACAGTGGCAATTCCTCTCATTCTCTAGCGATTTCCGGGCTGGCCCTTTATACCAACCTGTTGAGGAGCAAGCATGAAGCGTAGGTGGTGGGTCTGGGTGTGCGTTGTTGCCCTAGGACTGATCCTAGGAGGCGCCCAAGGAAAGTGGGAGTCTTTGGCAATCACAGCAGACTTCACGCGCCAAAATATCCAACTGCCACCGGCAGTGCGCTATCCGCTGCCCCCTTCCTTGGCTCAGATTCCCGCCAAAGGGCCGGATTATTTTGATGAAGTTCAACCCGTAGAGGTGGGCTATTTGCTCTGGACTGAGTTCCCAATTACTGTTGCCATTGAACCGCCGCCATGGGATCCGAACCATGTCTGGCAAACAGCAGCAGAGCAGGCGGTACGAGAGTGGGCGGCCTATTTGCCCCTAGAAATTGTTGATTCCAGTTTGCCAGCCAATATCCGTCTCCTCTCGCAACGACCCACGGAGCAAAACAACCGCCGTGCCCGCTTTGCTGAAACCAGCTACGACCTCTTTGTGGATGACCAACGGGTTCTGCGCCATCGCTGCCGCGTCGTGGTGCGTCCCAGCCAAGCTCCCAAGTTTGTCCTTGGAGCACTGCGCCATGAACTGGGTCATGCCCTCGGTATTTGGGGACATAGCCCTTTACCGACTGATGCCCTCTATTTTGCCCAAGTGGCCGATCCGCCGCCAATTTCGCAGCGAGATGTGAATACCCTGCGGCGGGTCTATGAGCAACCGACACGCTTGGGACAGCGCTTACCGGAGTTGAGACCCCATGGATGAGTCTTTGCCCCTGTGGGGCATCCTATTGACGCTGACGGCTTTGGGACTGTGGCTAGAGCATCGCTTTCGCTGGGCAGCACACTTGGGATCTTCACTGATCATTTTGATTTTGACGGCTATTTGTGCCAATTTGGGTGTGATTCCGCGGCAATCCCCAGTTTATGACGTAATCTACGATACGATCACCTCGTTGGCGATTGTCTGGCTGCTGCTGTTAGTGAATTTACAAGATGTACGGCGCTTGGGGCGATCAGCGCTGTTGGCCTTTGGCATTGCCAGCTTTGGCACCTTGGTGGGCGCTCTTCTTGCAAGCGTGCTATTCCACGGTCAGTTTCTTGGGGATACCCCCCCCTTGGCGGGAAGCTTGGCGGCCAGTTATATCGGCGGCAGCCTCAACTTTGTGGGTGTCGGGCGTGCCCTCAACCTTCCGGGCCTGCTTTTTAGTGCGGCCACAACAGCGGATAATCTCCTCACGGCCATTTGGCTGACAACCACCCTGAGTCTGCCCTCACTGCTAGCGCGTGTTTATCCACGACGGGACGAGGGGGAAGCAGTTAAAGTTATACCCCTGCCCACCACTTCAGCGATCGCTCCTTTAGATTTAGCCATTCTCCTCAGCTTGGCCGTGGCTACCTTGGTGCTGTCAACGGCACTGCATCAATTTTGGCCGTTGATTCCCACGGTGGTCTGGCTCACTACCCTCAGCTTGGCATTAGCGCAATTTAAGTGGACGCGCTATCTGCGGGGCACGAGTGCCTTAGGGATATTGGGTCTCAATCTCTTTTTCACGGTCATTGGTGCAGGTACCCATGTGCCCTCCTTGATGTCGGTGGGACTGGAAATGATTCTTTTTACCACCGTCATCGTTTTGACCCACGGTCTTGTGACATTTAGTCTTGGGGCACTCTTGAAGTTGGATGTGGAACTGGTTGCGCTTGCCTCTCAAGCAGCCATCGGCGGACCCACCACAGCCATTGCCCAGGCAACCGGTCGGCATCAGCCCCAATTAATGGGGGTAGGGATTACATTGGGAGTGGTTGGCTACGCGATCGCTAACTATATGGGACTGGCACTTGCCCAAGCTCTTAGCTGGATTGGCCTAGGGTAGGCTGACCAAGACAAACAAACTTGCTTCCAAACGAGTCAGCAGAGCCTGCAGGTGTTGCCGTGCTACCCTTGGCTCAATAGGTTCAAGCGTGAGAGGGTTGAGGGGTGCCAAGCGTTGATAGCGATCGCACAACTCTGGAAAGGCCAAGGGCTGATCAAATAGGGGCAGCAGCGTCGCCAGCCCAAGCGGATCCACATAGGTGGGTACCGGACTAGGGAAGGACATAAACGTGCCCAAATCCACAATCATGCGGTCATTCAAGTACTCTAGCCATTTTTCCTTAATTGTTTCCGTACGCAGTTGCGGATGTAGATAAATCGTACTTTGATTCCACTGCTCCTCAGACCATTCTCCTAAGTCAGATACGGTGGCACGGGGTTGCGGACTACACCAAAAATCCAAGAGCCGATGCACTGGATGTAGCAGCTCATACATCTCCAACTGTACTGACTGCGGCACATCGGGTAAGCTCAGCGCCAAAAAGGTGGGCAGGTTTTCTGGGTCCTTGAAGAGATCCACCAGATTCCAGTGGCGCCAGTTAACCATGGAAATAAATTCTAGACCAGCTGTCTTTAGGTATTGAAACAGTTGAGGAATGGTGCTGCCTTTATCTCCCACTAGGAGATGGTTGGCCAAGAGAGTCTCATTGCTCTCCTTCTGCTCATAGCGGAGGTTCCACGCGCGGGCTTTGAGATCCACACCATCCTTGAGTTCTCTCATGATTTCGCGGACAATATCCATTTCCATTTCTTCGGGATTGTCGTCCATC
>NZ_JARJMS020000037.1:0-37986 GCF_029335995.1 Thermosynechococcus sp. Uc | reverse complement strand
GTTCTTTGCCTTTATCACTCGCTTGGGGATGGGTGGGATTCACCTCTAAAATCAGGGGTGGGGCAGGAAGCGCTGTCATTCTTGGCTGCCAACTTAAAAACAAGACAAGACAAAGCCCCACCGCCAGTATGGAGCGCCACTTCATCGCCGTTGGGGACGGGTTAAATAGGGGAGCCACAGGGCGATCGCTGCCACAAAAATCAGCAGCAAGCCAAGTGGCATTTGAATTGATTGCCAGAAGAGAAATCTTAGGGATACCGCTTTAGCATTCTGTACCGAAAAAAGGGCGATCGCCCCACTGCTGAGCATCCAGAGTAAAAACAGCAAAAAGCGGCGCATTTACTTCCCTTCAGCTTGGCGAATCATCTCCTCCGTCTTATGGTAGCGGTTATACGTAGAAAAACCCCTAAACATTCCCTTAAGAACGCTATTCAGTTGCTCGCGGCTACTGGCACTGGCCGTACTTAGAGGTGCCGGCAAAAAGCGATCGCCAAAACCGACAAAGACCAAACCGACCACCAGTACAGGCAAAATCAAGTCCTTGACACGCATAGGGCAAACCTCCAAAGAATGATGGGGAATCGCAAGAACGCGCTAACAGGGAGAAAAAATAACTGATAGTTTTTAATGTGCCTCAGGATTATCAATAACTTTCAGCCTGTGCAAAACATGGCGATCGCAGTTACAGAAAATCTACAACGATAATCGATAATCGCCAACAAAATACCAATAAAAACAAACCGCGAAATACCCATGAAATCTCTGGCAGAGTTGTTGCTACTATAGTAGGCAAGCCATCTAGACTCCAACGCGCCCTATGGTCAACACCTCGTCATCTTCCTCTCGCAAAGCACTGACTGTGCGCGGCAGAGCCGCCAGCCCCACAGAACGCGCTATTGTTGCCTCTGGTTACGCCAGTATTGATCAGGTGCGGGAAGCTATGAACACCGCCCGCAAAACAGGCAAATCCCTAGTGAGCGTGCTGCAGGAGATTACGGGCACCACCATGCCCCCCGATGTGTTGCGCCAGTACCACAAGCAACAGCTTTTTGAACTTAAAGTCATCTACGGTGTCGATTGCCTCGACCCCGAACTCAATCGCTTCCCCACCGAACAAATCGAGGAACTGATCAACACAATTGTACCGATTGACACCTGTCGCACTTACCAAGTCATCCCCGTTGCCAAACACCTCGACGCCGACCCGCCCTATCTGCTTGTGGCAATGGTGGATCCCGATAACCTTCAAGCCATTGACAATCTCACCCGCTTACTTCGCGCTCACAACCTCACCCTCAAGCGCATGGTCATCACCTTAGAGGACTACCAACGCCTCATTGACCCCATTCTCAACAAACAGGTGGCCGAAACCGCTGCCAGCAAAAACGCCCCTGCTGCGATTGGTGAAATCAGCATTGAAGAAGACATCGAAGCCATAGGGGGTCTCGAAGAACTAGAAGGGGACCAAGAGGTTGACCTTGCTGAAGCTCTAAGAGGGGCAGAAGACGCACCTATTATTGCCCTAGTGAATAAAATCTTGGCCAAAGCCCTCACCGAAGGGGTTTCTGATATTCACGTTGAACCCCAAGAGGAATACTTACGAATTCGCTTCCGCAAAGATGGAGTGCTCCACCAAGCCTTTGACCCCCTGCCGAAGAAAATCGTACCCGCTGTAGTTTCCCGCTTCAAAATCTTGGCTGACCTCGACATTGCCGAGCGGCGTGCTCCCCAAGATGGTCGTATCCGTAAAATGTTCCAAGGCCGACGGGTGGACTTTCGGGTGAATACCCTTCCCAGCCGCTGGGGTGAAAAAGTGGTACTGCGGATTCTCGATAACTCCGCCACTCAACTCGGACTCGACAAGCTCATTACTGACCCTGAGAGCCTTGCGCTTGTTCGTGAGATGATCAAGCGTCCTTTTGGTCTAATCCTCGTTACAGGACCGACCGGTTCAGGGAAAACCACCACACTATACTCGGCACTTGCCGAATGTAATAACCCCGGTGTCAACATCAGTACAGCGGAAGACCCCATTGAATACACGCTCCCTGGCCTGACCCAGGTACAGGTGATTCGCGAAAAGGGCATGGACTTTGCCTCCATTCTGCGCGCCTTTCTCCGCCAAGACCCCGATGTGATTCTTGTGGGGGAAACTCGCGACAAAGAAACAGCGAAAACGGCTATTGAAGCTGCCTTGACCGGCCACTTGGTCTTAACTACGTTGCACACTAACGATGCGGCCAGTGCCATTGCCCGTCTCTCAGAGATGGGGATTGAACCTTTTATGGTCTCTGCCTCCCTGATTGGCGTTGTGGCTCAGCGACTAATGCGGCGAGTATGTAGTGAGTGCCGCATTCCCTATACACCCAGCCGTGAAGAACTAGCGCGCTTTGGGCTATCTGCCTCCAAGGATGTGAACCTGACCTTCTACAAAGCAAATAAACTCACACCAGAGCAGATTCAAGCTGCCAAAGCCAGTGGCCAGCCCATTTGCAGTAAGTGTGGCGGTGTTGGCTACAAAGGGCGCTGTGGGGTCTATGAAATTATGCGGGTGACGGAGCGCCTCCAAAGCCTGATTACTGAGGGAGCCCCCACAGAGCGGATCAAGGAAGCAGCGGTTGAAGAGGGCATGAAAACCCTCTTGGCCTATAGCCTGAACCTTGTCAAAGAAGGCGTCACCACCCTCGAAGAAGTAGAGCGCGTCACCTTTACGGACACAGGTCTCGAATCAGAACTCAAGGCCAAACGTAAAAGTTCCTTAACTTGCCGTACCTGTGGTGCCGAGGCGCAGCCCGAATGGTTAGAATGCCCCTATTGCATGACACCCCGCTTTGTGGATTGACAAGATGATTCATATCTAGTGACAACTTTCGTGTTGTTGACCAAACTACCTAGACGAGGAACACCCTATGGAGCTAATGATTGAAGACCTAATGGAGGAAGTGGTGGCCAATGGCGGCTCCGATTTGCATATCTCTGCTGGCATCCCCCCCTACATTCGCATCAGTGGCAAGCTTACACCGACGGATCACGAGCCACTCACCCCAGAACAATGCCAGCGCCTAATCTTCAGCATGCTCAACAATACCCAACGCAAGCACCTAGAGCAAAACTGGGAGTTGGATTGCTCCTATGGGGTGCGGGGGTTAGCACGGTTTCGCGTCAATGTCTATAAGGATCGGGGAACCTATGCTGCTTGCTTGCGGGCTTTGAGTTCCAAAATTCCCACGTTTGAGCAGTTGGGATTGCCCAACGTTGTCCGCGAAATGACTGAGCGGCCACGGGGCTTAATTTTGGTGACCGGACCTACAGGATCAGGGAAAACCACAACCTTGGCGGCGATGATTGACTTGATCAACAAAACCCGCGCCGAGCATATTCTGACGATTGAAGACCCCATTGAGTTTGTCTATGAACCCATCAAGAGCCTAATCCACCAACGGCAAGTGGGGGAAGATACCAAGAGTTTTGCCAATGCCCTGCGGGCAGCACTGCGGGAAGACCCCGACATCATCCTCGTGGGCGAGATGCGTGACTTGGAAACGATTCAGCTTGCCATTTCAGCCGCGGAAACAGGTCACTTGGTCTTTGGTACATTGCACACCAGTTCTGCTGCCCAAACCGTTGACCGTATGGTGGATGTGTTCCCGCCAGAGCAGCAGCAGCAAATTCGCGTCCAGTTGTCGAACTCGTTGGTGGCGGTCTTTAGCCAAACCCTGGTTCCCAAGAAAAATCCCAAGCCTGGCGAATTTGGCCGAATTATGGCGCAAGAGATCATGGTGGTGACCCCTGCTATCTCTAACCTGATTCGCGAAGGAAAAACCTCACAAATCTATTCAGCAATTCAAACGGGAGGCAAGCTGGGGATGCAGACCCTCGAAAAAGTGCTAGCCGATTATTATCGTGCGGGAATCATTACCTATGAAGCAGCCATGGCCAAGTCCTCACGTCAGGACGAGCTACAGCGTCTCATTGGCACGGGTACACCTGCGGCAGCAGCACGCTAGTTAGTTATCGTTGATAACAGAAGGGGTATTGAGTCATGGCAACCTATGAAGTGCGGATACGGGATGCCCAAGGCAAGTACAAAACCGTCCGCGAGGAAGCTTCAACACCGCGGGAAGCACGCATGGCCTTGCAACTGCAAGGGGTACAGGTTCTAGAGGTCAAAGAAGCCCAAAAATTCACCCTTAAGTCCGACATCGACCTTAGCTTCCTTGCAAAAATTACGGTGAAAGACAAGGCCATCTTTGCGCGGCAGTTTGCAGCACTTGTGAACGCAGGTGTGGCCTTGGTGCGCGGGATCGGTGTGTTGGCCGATCAGTGCACGAACCCAAAACTGAAAAAAATCCTCATGGCTGTCAACAACGACATTCAGCAGGGGAGCAGCTTGGCGGATGCAATGCGTCCTCATCCAGAGGCCTTTGACAATCTTTTCATCGCTATGATTCAAGCCGGGGAAACCGGGGGGGTGCTAGATGAAGTACTCAACCGCCTCTCCAAACTGCTAGAGGATCAAGCCCGACTCAACAACCAGATCAAGTCTGCCCTGACGTATCCCGTTGTGGTGGGTCTGCTGGCAGTGGGGATTTTCTTGGGGATGGTGATTTTCCTCATCCCTGTTTTTGAAGGAATTTTCAAACAGTTGGGTGGGGAATTGCCCCCATTTACAGCCATGATGGTGGCGCTTAGTCAGTTCCTGCGCACGCCCCAGTACATGGCTTTGTTGATTCTCTGTGTGGTTGGTTTGGTCTTAGGAATTCGTTTTTATTACAAGACCCCCAATGGTCGCCTCACAATTGACGGTTTGTTATTGAAGCTACCTCTTTTTGGCGAGTTGGTGGAAAAAACAGCGGTGGCACGCTTCTGCCGCACGTTTGGCTCACTCTCCCGTTCAGGGGTACCAATTTTGCGCTCCCTTGAGATTGTCAGTGCTACAGCGGGTAACCAAGTGATCGCCAATGCGATTGACCGTGCCGCGAAGGAAGTCCAGACGGGGGGAATGCTCAGCCTTGCCCTACAACAGGAACGGGTGTTTCCTGTTCTTGCTACCCAAATGATTAACGTGGGGGAAGAAACAGGCGAACTGGATAAGATGCTGATGAAAGTGGCAGACTTCTATGAAGATGAAGTGGAACAGGCGGTGAAGTCGCTGACGAGTGTGATGGAACCCTTGATGATTGCGGTGCTAGGGGGTATGGTAGGGTCAATTCTGGTGGCGATGTACTTGCCCATGTTCAAGATCTTCGATCTGGTCAAATAACCCTCGTCATGGCACCTCGGTCTCCGTCGCGCACCCATTACGATGTTCTTGAGGTGGCACCCACCGCCTCTTTAGCGGAGATTCGCCGTGCCTATCGGGAAAAGAGTAAGCTCTACCATCCCGATACGACAACATTGCCAGTAGCGATCGCCCGGGAGGAGTTCCATCGCCTCAATGAGGCCTATGCAGTGCTGACGAATCCAGAACAGCGGCAGTGGTATGACTTGCAATTGCGCTTGCGGTTACAATCAAAACAGTCAAGTACAAGGGGGATAGGGAGTTCCCATCGTCGCTCTCAAGAGTCTGGGAGTTCTACCGCGATGCTCTCCGACGATCGCCCCCTCTCACCAGGGGAGCTATTTGCCTTGTTTATCTTAGGAGTGACGTTTGTCGGTTGTCTGGTGCTGGCAGTGATTGTCGGTTTGTCCCAACAGGGGCAAGAATGGATCTTGCAAATTGTCAGTCGCATCTCAGAACTTGGATGAATACCTTGCCTAATCCTCAAACCCCTCTCTACAACCATGCTTTACCACAAATTGAAGCCTGGCTCCAACAGAAAGGCTGTGTGCGGGACGAAACAGATATTCATTGCTGGGAGTTAGAGCACTCCCAGTGGTCAGCGCGGATTTGCTTGGACATTGAAGAGCTACAGGTGACTTATCGAGATCGCCTCGAAGGCGGTATTGTGGAACGATCTTTTAAGTACTCCTGTCCCCGTGCTGTTGTGGAAGAAGCAATTTTTGCAGGCCCTTAAACAGCCACAGCCATCATCAGGGGCATTGCGGGAGTTTCTTGGCCAGTTTGAGCTTTGATTCGCTTCAGGCCAAAAATCCAGAGAATTTGATCTTCAATGGCTGCCGCTTGCTCTTTTGCCCCTGCTTTCAACAGCAGTTGGTGGGTCATCATAAGCTTCTCAATTTCAGCCACTTGGGTACAGACTTCCTCTTCATCTAAATAGAGACTTTCAAGCACTGCATTTAAGTCTGCTTCGGGATCGGCCACTAAACAAGCCCCCTCCACCACCACGGATTTGAGCTGCCCCTGGTATTGCCGCAGCAGACGGCGAATGGTGTAGGCAGTAACAGGCAATAACTTTCTCATGTTCTGTTCCCCCCCAATTTTTATCGGAGCTTTTCATGGAAAAGTTTCCCTCTGTTCACTTCCACCCGTGGGTAAATTTTGTCGGAGATCAACAGGGGATATAACTATTCATGAATGGTTGGTTTACCATACGTTATTATTCTATGCACTCTGCAACTTGGGGATCATGCGTAATTTTACGGAGAAGGGCTTTTAGATGTAATTTAGATCACGAAAGGCATGGCATTATGGACATTTGAGGACATTGTAAATTTATGTCAAGAAATTATAACTGTTAACAACATGTAACAAGGTCATTTATCGCCGCTGGCGGAGTTCCTGAATACTATTGCGAATCTGCTGAAGGGCAAAATCCACCTCTGTCTCTGTAGTGGTACGCAATAGGCCAAAGCGCAGCGAGGCACGGGCAAGGGCGGGCGATCGCCCCAAGGCGAGGAGGACATGGGAAGGAGTTGGTTTTTCGCTACTACAGGCTGCCCCTGTTGAGAGGGCAACGTGGGGATAAATAGAGCGCAGGAGGGTATTACCCTCAACCCCACCAATACTGACGTTGAGACAGTTGGGTAAACTCTGCTGCCAATCCCCATTGAGATAAATTTCCCCAAGGGAGGCCAACCCCTGCCACAGCCGTTCTTTAAGACGCCATAGATGGGGAATATCGGTGTCTTGACGTTCTTGAGCCAGTTGTACTGCCGTGCCAAAGCCGACAATCAGGGGAGTGGCCAAAGTGCCCGCTCGCCAGCCCTGTTCTTGACCGCCCCCGTGGAGCTGAGGCGCTAATTGGACGCGGGGGCGATCGCGCCGCACGTAGAGGGCACCAATTCCCTTAGGACCATAGAGTTTGTGGGCAGTGAGGGACATAAGATCAACTTGGAGCGCTTGCACATCCAAGGGAATTTTGCCCAAGGCTTGAGCGGCATCGGTGTGGAAGAGCACCCCGCGCTCGCGACAGCGGCGCCCAATCTCAGATAAGGGCTGAAGCACCCCAATTTCATTGTTTGCCGCCATCACCGATACCAAGATGGTTTCGCTGGTAAAGGCCTGTTCCAGTTCAGTCAGATCAATCAACCCCTTTTCGTCCACCCCCAGATAGGTGACGCGAAAGCCAAGGGACTCCAAATAGCGGCAGGGGGCTAAGACCGCATTGTGCTCGGTCTGCACGGTAATGATATGGCGACCCCGACTGTAGTAGGCTTCCGCCACCCCCTTGATCGCCAAGTTGTCTGCTTCGGTGGCACCGCTGGTAAAAATGATTTCTTCGGGATGGGCATGGAGGGCTGCAGCAATGATTTCGCGCGCTCGACCGATAGCTGCTGCTGCCTCCCAGCCATAGGCATGGGCACGATTACTGGCATTGCCGGGGCGATCGCTAAAATAGGGCAGCATTGCGGTTAGCACTTGGGGATCAACGGGTGTCGTGGCCAGTCCATCTAAATAAATTGGTTTCATCGCAAAATCTCCAAGCAACCCCCGCAGGGGGATACATAGAGGAGGTATAAGGAATGAAGGGCTATCCCCCTGCCACTGTTGAGTGTATTCGGTTCTTTGGCAAAGGGCTGTATATTGAAAAATAACAATTACCTTCCCAGGGTTGGCCGAGCGGATGAGGCAGCGAACTCATAATTCGCCATAGGCTGGTTCAACTCCAGCACCCTGGATCTTTTAATCCAATCACCGCGAATCCTGCGATGCCTTCCGCTAAACTGAAAGAAGTTTCATCTCGCAAATTTTGCCATGAGTAGCCCCTATAAACCGCAACAGGCCTCCGACAAAAACCTTGAAGCCATGCGCAAGTTTGCGGAAACCTACGCCAAGCGCACGGGAACCTACTTTTGCTCAGATTTGGGGACAACTGCGGTTGTCCTAGAGGGATTAGCCAAGCATAAGGATGACTATGGCTCTCCCCTATGCCCCTGCCGCCACTATGAAGACAAAGAAGCAGAAGTTGAAGCGGCCTACTGGAACTGCCCCTGTGTCCCCATGCGCGAACGGCGAGAATGTCACTGTCTTCTCTTTCTAACCCCAGATCATCCCTTTGCGGGTACGGCTCAAGAGATTTCCTTTGAGCAAATTCGTGAAGAAACCAATCGCTTTACAGTTTCTTAGTACTTTAGCGTAACCACAATTGCATCGCTGTAGCTGCTCGCAGGAACGAACTGATGGGTGGGAATAAAACTAAAGATTTCAAAGGATGTGGGGGCATTGTTCACAGACCCTAAGGCACGCAAACTGTTCCTGCCGGTACTATCCCTCCAAATTTGGGTGTAAGCGGTATCAATGTAATCAATGTAAAAGTTGTAGTCGAGGCGCCTCCAGCAGTTAGTTGTCGAGGGGTAAAACTCCGCGCATGACCAATATGACCAACCCTTGAATATTTCTAATAAGCCATTAGCAAGTTTGTTTACTAAACATCCCCCTAGGGGGGATATAGTAAATAGTGGGGAATTCTCAGGTGGTCACCATGACTTTGCATCTTTCTCCTCTATTGCGGTGTCTAGGGAATCGAGCCTTTGCCCGTCTTTATGCGGCGCAAACGATCAACCTCATTGGGGATGCATTCACATGGCTTGGCTTAGGACTCCTTGCTTTTGAGTTGGCAGGCGAGAATTCGGGACTATAGCTTTCAACTGCCTTAACCCTGCGGGTCACCATCTTTGTGCTACTGGCTCCTATTGCTGGCGTCTTAGTAGATCGGTTGGATCGCAAGGGGTTGATGGTAACAACCCATCTTGTGCGCATGATTTTGGTTTCATTATTTCCGTTTGTCAGTGATGGCTGGCAATTGTATCTGCTGGTAGTCCTGCTCAGCGGATTTCACGCCCTCTTTACCCCCACCTATACGGCGACATTACCTGTAATGACAACTGCTGAGGAGTGCCCAGCAGCGATCGCCCTCTCGAATGCCACATATCAACTCCTGAGTATTTTAGGCCCAGCCATAGCGGGCAGTGTTGCGGCACTGTTTAACACCCGTTCAGTGTTCTTCTTGGATGCCTTGACGTTTTTGGTAGCAGCGGGATTGATTGCTTGGCTGCCCAGAGCTTTGATTGTCCCTAGAGAAGGAGCGGTATCTCCCCACAGAGGATTTCTTGAGGAGCTTAGCGTCGGCAGTCAGTGCCTTTGGTGGGATAGAGCGATTCGCTACGGGTTGCTGCTACAGTTGGTGGCAGCGATCGCCGGCGCTGAAATTTTGGTGAATACTGTTGGCTATGTTCAGGGTACGCTACAGGCAGGAAGTCAAGCCTACGGCTCAATCATGGCGGCATTTGGTGTGGGTGCTACCCTAGCTGCGGTTATTTGGGGTTGTTCCTGTCGCAGGCCCAGGGCAGTGGGGGCAATGGGTTTAGGGGGGATACTGACCGTGCTGCCGCTACTGACTGCCTATGGTGCCAATGTTCCTAGCCTTGCTCTGCTGTGGGCGATCGCTGGTATGGGTAAAACCCTAGTCAATGTACCCCTACAGACGATTATTGCTGAGCGAGTGGCCGTGGACTTGCAGGGGCGCGTCTATGGTGCCCAGTTTGCTTGGAGTCATCTTTGGTGGGTCTTGGCCTATCCCTTAGCGGGATGGTTTGGCAGTCAATTTCCAGCCCAACACTTTTTCTATACTGGCCTCGGTGGTCTAGTGCTTCTCATCGCCTTTGTCGTTTTGAGCCAACCATGGCAATTGCAGCATCTCCCCACTGGTTTTTGGCATAGTCATCCCCACAATTACGACAGCGAACAGGATCATCCACACCGGCTACAGGGTTACCAGCACTTACACTTTCATACCAACCCACCCACAGCAATTAGATAACACCATCGGCAGTCAACAAAGCTTTGTAGAGTCCGGGTCGGCGATCGCGAAAGAAGCCATAGGCCGCCCGCAGGCGTTCAATTTCCTCTAAATCAAATTGATAAACAAGCACTGCTTCTTGGTGGCGATCAGCTTCAGCCACTAGATCTCCTCTAGGATTGGCAATAAATGAACTGCCATAAAATACTTGCTGCCCCTCATCACCGACGCGATTCGCTGCTACCACTGGAATCACATTGGCCACGGCATGGCCAATCATGACCCGTTGCCACGGATCTTTGGTATCTAGCGTCGGATCCTGAGGTTCACTGCCAATGGCGGTGGGATACACTAGCACCTCTGCCCCCATGAGGGTCATCACCCGTGCAGCCTCTGGAAACCACTGATCCCAACAGATGCCGACGCCAATTTTGCCATAGCGGGTACGCCAGACCCGAAAGCCTGTATTCCCCGGTCGGAAGTAAAACTTTTCCTCATAGCCGGGGCCATCGGGAATATGACTTTTGCGATAGACACCGAGATGGACTCCCCCCGCATCAATCATAGCCACACTGTTGTAATAGACGGTGCCCGCCTTTTCAAAAAAGGATACGGGAATGACCACCTCCAGTTCCCGCGCCAAAGCTTGAAAGTGGGCAATCGTTGGGTGATTTTTCAGGGGGCGTGCCCGCCGAAAGTGAATCTCCCGCTCTTCCTTACAAAAATAGTGCCCCTCAAATAGCTCTGGCAGGACAATGACCTGTGCTCCCTGTTGATGCGCCTGCCGCACCAAATCGCTGAGGTGCAGAATATTGGTCTCAACATCATCGGTCAGTTGAGCTTGAATGGCAGCAACAGTCAGTGTTCTCATAATTCCTGTTGGGTAATGCAATGGAAGGCGCCTCCTCCCTCTAAAATCGTCCGTGCGGGAAGGCCAATGGTTCTGCGACTCGGAAAGAGCTTAGCGATCGCTGCAACAGCTTTGGCATCAGCTTCGACACCATAGGTGGGGACAACCACCGTGGTATTGGCAATGTAGAAGTTTACATAGCTAGCCGGCAAAATCTCCCCCGCTCGGCTAGTGATCCGCCCCGGCGAGGGCACCGGGATCACTGTTAGGGAGCGGCCTCTTGCATCCGTCAGGGTTTGCAACTGTTCGTAAATGGCCACCAAGACCTCGTGGTTGGGATCCTCAGCGCTTTCGGGCAACATACAGACCACTGTTGCGGGGGCTACAAAACGCACAAGGGTATCAATGTGTCCATCCGTGTGGTCATTGGCAAGGCCACAGGAGTCAATCCAGAGGACTTTGCTCACGCCAAGAGCTGGCTTGAGGCGGGCTTCCACCTCCTCAGCATCTAAGTTGGGGTTGCGGTTAGGATTAAGGAGGCATTGACGAGTGGTGAGGCAGGTTCCTTCACCATCGACTTCGATCGCTCCCCCCTCCAAGAATAGCGGTACCGCCCCACAGGGGACACCAAGAACTAGGGCAAGGCGTACAGCCAAGTCACTGTCGCCGGGGAGTTGATACTTCTTGCCCCAACCATTAAAAGGCAAACAGAGGAGACGGCGCTCCCCCGCTGCATTGATTAAGCCCACAGGAGCCGTATCCCGCAGCCAGATGTCGCCAAAGGGGAGTTGATAAAACTGTGGATTCAAATCCCCTAGGTAAGAACGGGCAGTGGATTCTCCCACTGCATCCAGCACCAAAATTTTCAGTTGCTCTCCTCGGCAGTGACCCGTCACGGGATCGGGATCGGCGATCGCTCGACACAGTGCAGCAAACTCCAAGCGCACCTGCGGTAGTAACTCTCCCCACAAATCCTCGTGACTGGGGAAGGCTAACCAACAGGCGCGATGGGGCAGCCACTCAGCGGGCTGAAAAAAGGGGGACATGAAGAGCAATTAGCCCTTTTTGTTGATTTTGGGTGTGGGTTTAGGGGTGTTTTTTTTCCCTTTAGCGGCTTGTTGGGGCTTAGCACCACTATATTTACGGCGGAAGCGTTCCACTCGCCCTTCGGCATCAACAATTTTCTGGGTGCCTGTGAAGAAGGGGTGGTTGCCTGACCAGATGTCCACGTGCAGTTCGGGTTTTGTGGAACCAACCGTCATTACCACTTCACCATCGCAATAGACTTTGGCTTCGGGATACCACTGGGGATGAATGTTGGGTTTTGGCATAGGAGGCTCACCACAAACGAGAAGTAAAAGACAAAAACTTTAGCGCTTTGAGTATTGGGGGGCTTTGCGAGCTTTTCGCAAACCGTATTTACGCCGCTCCTTGGCACGGGGATCGCGGGTGAGGTAGCCTTCTGTTTTCAAAGGCTTACGGTTTTCGATATCCAGTTGACACAGAGCACGGGCAATCCCCAAACGAATGGCATCTGCTTGCCCCGTCAGACCACCCCCCGTGGCATTGACATAAATATCATAGCTACTTTCAAGGCCAAGGGTCTCAAGGGGAGCTTTCACCAAGTTGAGATAGGTGGGGTTGTTCTGCAAGTAGTCAGCCCCATTGCGGCCATTAATCAGCAGTTGACCGCTGCCGGGGATCAGGCGTACCCGTGCCACCGCCGACTTACGGCGACCAGTTCCTAAGTAAACTACCCGCTTAGACTGATCAGCAATCTGCATTGTTAGGCTCCCGGAATTGTGTTAATGGTCAAAGGCTGGGGTTTTTGGGCTTGGTGGGGATGCTCAGGCCCAGGATAAACTTTCAACTTGGTAAAGAGCTTGCGGCCAAGGGAATTTTTGGGTAGCATCCCTTTGACAGCGTGCTCAATAATCCGCTCTGGAATGCGAGCTTGCAGTTGCTCAAAGGTTTCGATCTTCATGCCGCCGGGGCGTCCGGAGTGACGACGGTAGAGCTTTTGGGAGCGTTTTCTGCCGGTGACGGTAACTTTCTCGGCATTGATGACAATCACAAAGTCACCGGTGTCCATATGGGGGGTGTAAATAGGTTTATTTTTGCCCCTAAGTATGCGGGCGATTTCTGCGGCTAGCCGACCCAGCCGTTGATCAGCGGCATCAATGACATACCACTGGGGAGCAAGGTCATCCACAGCGGGCAGTGGTGTCTTTACGGTACTGCTCATCACAAACTCCATGATTCTATGCAATGGACAATTCAGGGGTAACAAACTGGGGCATCGCTTCGGTGCACAGGGTAAGGGGGAAAGGGGACTCAGGGTAGCCCACCCCTAATAGACAAAGACCTGTGGGAGGGGCAGCATACTTGACGAGGTGGCGTTGCTCCTGCTGCCAAATTTCCGTAAAACTGGCGGGCGATCGCTGGCCGCGTCCCACCTGCACCAACAGCCCCACCAGCAAGCGCATCATGCCGTAGAGAAATCCCGATGCCTGGACTTCAATTTCCACAAGGGCACCGCGTCGTCGGCAGCTCACCTCCTGTATCTCTACCCAAGAATGGGCACGATTGGAGCCAGACCGGTGAAAAGCACTCAGGTGATGCCGCCCCAACAATGGCTGAAGCACGGCTGCCATTGTTTCCACATCCAAGGGGTCATAGTAGTAATGCCATGTCCAAGGGCGCAGAAAGATATTGGGGCAGGGATCGGTATAGAGGGTATAGCGATAGCGACGCCACAGTGCTGAAAAGCGAGCATGCCAGTGACTGGGCACGACCGCTGCTGCACGAATGACCACATCGGCGGGCAAACGCGCATTGAGAATTCCCGGCCAACGATGAACGGGGATGGGCGAGTTGACCGTGACGTGTGCCACTTGACCAGCGGCATGAACCCCTGTATCGGTGCGACCCGCTGCAACAACAGAGACGGGATGCTTGACAACGCTGGCGATCGCCTGCTCGATGACCTCCTGTACTGTACGTTGCCCCACCTGCCGTTGCCAGCCGTGGAAATGGGTGCCTTGGTACTGAATGAGTAGTGCCAAGCGTTTGCCGCTCTGAGGAGGTGCGATCGCCGTCATCATTGCCTGCTACACCAATTCAATGACTGCCAATTCGGCATTGTCACCCCGCCGCCTCACACTGCGGATAATGCGCGTGTAGCCACCTTGGCGATCGCCATAGCGCTCTGGGGCTTGGGCAAACAGGGCATGCACCAGTTGCTTATCGTAAAGATAACCAAGGGCACGCCGCCGTGCTGCCAAGGAACCATCCTTCGCCAAGGTGATCATCCGCTCCGCTTCTGCACGTACAGCCTTTGCCCGCGCTTTAGTGGTGGTAATGCGGCCGTGGCGAATCAATTCAGTGGTCAATGCCCGCAGCAGTGCTTTTCGTTGATCAGCTGGCAGTCCTAGCTGGGGAACCCGACGTTGGTGACGCATAGACAAACCTCATTCAATCTCTTTAGTTACGAGCAGCTTTTTGGGGCGGTAGCGTAATTCCCAAGTGTTTTTGCAGTGCCTCAATCACTTCCTCGGCAGACTTTTGACCAAAGTTTTTGATCTCTAGTAGTTCTTCTTGGGAATACTCAAGCAGGTCAGCAACCGTATTCACTTGAGCCCGCTTGAGACAGTTATAGGCACGTACCGACAAATTCAACTGCTCAATGGGAATTTGTCCTGTTTCATCTTGCTCATCGGTGGCGGTTGCTTCGGAGGTATGCAGAGGTACTTCCTTCAAGGGGCTAAAGAGATCCACAAGAATCGTTGCTGCCTGATTAAGGGCATCTTGGGGAGTCAAGCTGCCATTGGTCCAAATTTCCAGCTTTAGGTAGTCTTGAAGCCGGCGATCGCCCTCTGCACCTGCACTGCGCACCGAATCAACGGTATAGTTTACCCGTCGCACAGGCATAAAGACTGCATCCAACTGGAGATAATCCAAGGCAAGACGATCATCCCGTACCCGCTCCACTGAGCGATAGCCGCGATCGTGTTCAATCTTGAATTCCATCTCCAAGGTAGCCCCCGGCATCAACGTGGCAATGTAGTGGTTGGGGTTGACCACCTCTACTTCAGAGCCAAGTTGTACCATACCCGCAGTGACGGTCAAGGGTTCATTGTCAGGGGCTTGGGCAAAAAGCCGACCCATTTGGGGTTCTGAGGTGTAGCTGCGAATCACCAACTGCTTCATTTGCAGCAGAATGTCCATGACATCTTCGCGCACACCGGGAATCGTCGAAAATTCATGATTTACCCCAGCAATCCGCACCGCTGTCACGGCACTACCGGGTAAGTTAGAAAGGAGAACCCGCCGCAGGGCATTTCCCACTGTAATCCCTTGACCAAGAGCAAGGGGATGCAGCGCAAATTGGCCGTACTGCCCCTGATCTTCTTCAACCCGTGTTTCTAGACATTCAATTTGATATGCCATAGCTGTGCTCCCAAGTGACCCAAATCAACCTAAACCCGCCGCCGTTTGGGGGGACGGCAACCATTGTGGGGAATAGGGGTCACATCCCGAATAAGAGTAATTTCTAGCCCGGCTGCTTGCAGGGCACGAATTGCTGTCTCCCGACCGGAGCCAGGACCACTCACCATCACCTCTATTTGCCGCATTCCCTGATCAATGGCACGGCGAGCTGCGTTATCTGCAGCAGTCTGAGCTGCAAAGGGAGTGCCTTTTTTAGCACCTTTGAAACCACTAGAGCCAGCGGAGGCCCAAGCAATCACCTCGCCATTGGGATCGGTAATTGAGACAATCGTGTTATTAAATGTGGACTGAATGTGGGCAACACCACTAGGGACATTGCGCTTTTGCTTACGGGGGCCAGAGCGTTTTGCAGAGGGTGCCATAATCTATCCAAACCGTGAATCAGGTAGCAGGAGCGAAAAAGCTTATTTTTTAGCAGCAGGTTTTTTCTTGCCAGCCACAGTGCGGCGACTACCGCGACGGGTACGAGCATTGGTACGGGTGCGCTGACCACGAACGGGCAATCCAAGACGATGTCGACGCCCGCGATAGCAACCAATGTCCATGAGCCGCTTGATATTCATGGCCTCGAGGCGGCGCAGATCCCCTTCCACTTGGTACTCGTCAATGGCCGCCCGCAGTGCCGCAATATCAGCATCGGTTAAATCGCGGGTACGGGTATCTGGATTGACACCCGTTTTTGCCAAAATTTCTTTGGAGCGGGTCAAGCCAATGCCATAGATGTAGGTGAGGGCAATTTCAATGCGTTTGTCGCGGGGTAAATCAACACCAGCAATACGAGCCATGAATCTAGTTCCTATCTATGCAACAACAGTGGGTTACCCTTGGCGCTGCTTGTGTTTCGGATTGGTGCAGATCACCATAACCCGACCACGTCGCCGAATGACGCGGCATTTTTCACAAATACGCCGTACCGATGCTCTTACCTTCATATCAGTTGCTCATGTAGTCGCAAATTTTATATCTTACCAGAGTGGCCAACAAAGATCAAACTATTTTTTGCGCAGGCGATAGGTAATTCGCCCCTTTGTCAGGTCATAGGGGGTCAATTCCACCTTCACGCGATCGCCCGGCAAAATTTTGATGTAGTTGCGGCGAATCTTACCGGAAATGTGGGCAAGGACATTAAAGCCATTGTCCAGATCCACCCGAAACATGGCGTTAGGCAATGACTCAGTCACTGTTCCTTCAATTTCAATGGCATCCTGTTTAGACACGGTTCACCTCCCCAATACGTGCTTGAATGGCAGCAGTCACTTCTTCGATCGTACGCGTTCCATCAATGTGCACAAACTTGGGATGATTCATGTACCGCTGAATCATTGGTCGTGTTTCCCGCTCATAGACCTGTACCCGTTTGAGAATGGTTTCCGGAGTATCATCGGAGCGCTGCTGACCATTGGTGGCTTGCTTGGCGCGATTGAGGATGCGTTCTTGGAGAATTGCAGCCGGCACATCCAAAAAGAGCAAGTAATCATAGTCTTGGTGAATGTTTTTGAGCATCTCCTCAAAGACTGCTGCCTGTGCCCCATTGCGGGGAAAACCATCCAAAAGCCAGCCTGTAGCCGTATCTGGTTGTTGTAAGCGATTGGCCACCATCTCCACAATCACCTGATCCGGTACCAGTTCACCGCGATCCATGTAGCTTTGAGCCTGTTGACCAAGGGGGGTGGCTGCAGCTCGCTCTGCCCGTAGAATATCCCCTGTGGAAATATGGGGAATCCCAAAGAGTGTGGTCAGAATTGCTGCCTGTGTTCCTTTGCCCGAGCCAGGGCCACCAAACAAAACTAAGCGCATTACTGCTTCACCATTCCCTCGTAGCGTTGTGAAATCACATAGGTTTGAATTTGTTTTGAGGTGTCAATGGCCACCCCCACCAAGATGAGCAGGGAGGTTGCTCCTAACCCTTGGAATGTTGTTACTTTGGTTGCACTCTCGACCGCTGTAGGAATAATTGCAACCAAACCCAAAAAGATCGCCCCTAGGAACGTCAAGCGGTTGAGAACCCGCTCTAGGTAATCCGAAGTAGCTTTCCCCGGTCGGATTCCCGGAATACTGGCGCCCATTTTTTTCAGGTTTTGGGACATGTCTACGGGATTAACCACCAGGGAGGAGTAAAAGTAGCTAAAGAATAGAATTAACAGCAAATAGAAAATCACGTATAGCCACGGTGTCGGCCCTGCGGGAGAAACATAGCTCGCAAATCGTGCTATGAGTTCATTGCGGGTAAACTGCGCCAAGGTCGAAGGAAGAATCAATACTGCTGAAGCAAAAATAATCGGCATCACCCCCCCTTGGTTTAGGCGCAGAGGTAGGTAACTGGTTTGTTCGCGATAGAGTTTGCGTCCCACTTGGCGACGTGCCGAAACAATGGGAATGCGACGGGTACCTTCCTGAACAAAGACAATACCCACAATCATGGCTAAAAAGACAGCCACAAGAATAATGATGCCGCCAATGTTGCCACCACTTTCTGCAAGGGCGATCGTCTGCCCCACTGAGGCAGGCAAGTAGGCAACAATGCTCAAAAAGATCAAAAGCGAAGCGCCGTTACCTACGCCCCGCTCGGTAATCAATTCGGAAATCCACATGACCACCATTGAGCCAGCGGTAAGGCCAAGGATAATCTCAATAACAAACCATGCTCCGGGATGTAAAGCCGCACCGGGAATTGAACTGACAAAAAGGGCAATGCCAAAACTTTGCAGAACTGCCCAACCTACCGCGACGTAGCGAGTAATTTGGGAGATTTTGCGGCGGCCAGCTTCCCCTTCCTCCTTTTGTAGCCGCTCCAAGGAGGGCAGAGCGGCAGTCAGCAATTGCATGATGATGGAAGCATTAATATAGGGCAAGATACCGAGGGCAAAAATACCAAGGGCAGAGAGTCCACCGCCTGAAAAGATGTCGAGAAAGCGAATCACGGCATTATCTTGAACGCTCTGGGCAAAAACGGCGCGATCAATCCCCGGAATGGGCAAATAAATCCCAAGCCGTACCAAGATCAGTAGCCCAATGGTAATCAGGAGTCGCCGCCGCAGACCAGCCGCTTGAGCCATCTGCATAAATGTTTCTTGGGCAGTGGGTGCCTTGCCGCGATTCACAATCATATTGGGGTTCCTCTATTCACTGTCGGCAGCAACGGAGGTCTCTACACATACCCCACCAGCAGCTTCAATTTTGCTGCGGGCACTGCCACTAAAGGCAGCGGCATGAACCTCTAGCTTGACGTTTAGCTCACCATTTCCCAACACTTTGAGGGGATATTTAGCGGTGGTGAGAATACCAGCTTCAAGGAGAGACTCAACCGTTACGACACTATTGGCGGGTAGGGTATTGAGACGATCCACATTGATCGTAGTGTAAACCTTCCGGTTGACAAGGGGAAAGTGCTTGAGTTTGGGGAGACGACGATAGAGGGGGTTTTGACCGCCTTCAAAGCCTGGACGGGTGGAGCGACCGGAACGGGATTTTTGCCCCCGCATGCCAAAACCACCGCTTGCCCCTTGACCTGCGGCAATGCCCCGACCAATCCGCCGTTTGCGTCGCCGCGATCCCGCTTGGGGGTGCAGATCCTGAAACCGCATGGACAACTCCTAACTATTTGCTATAGAGATTTTCGATGGGAATTTCCCGCTCTTCGGCAACTTCTTGGAAGGTGCGCAACGCCGCAAGGGCCTCGAGGGCGGCGCGGGCATTGTTGAGGGGATTGTTAGAGCCTAGTTGTTTGGCGAGTACATTGCGTACCCCTGCCAGTTCGAGAACAGTGCGCACAGAGCCACCGGCAATAACCCCCGTTCCTGGGGCAGCGGGGCGAATCATAACGCGGGCAGCGCCCCCTTCGCCAATGGTAGGGTGGGGAATAGAGTTGGATTTGGTGAGTGGAACATCAATAAGGTGCTTTTTGCCATCGGCCACCCCTTTGCGCACAGCACCAATCACATCGGCAGCTTTACCGACACCCACACCCACTTGGCCGCGCTCGTTGCCGACGACAACAATGGCGCGGAAGCTGAGTTTCTTACCGCCTTTGACGACTTTGGAGACGCGGCGGATCTGGACGACCCGCTCTTGCCAGTCGGTCTCTTTTTCAACTTTGCGGGGGTTTTTACGACGATTTGCCATCGGGTCATCCTCTAAAAGTCTAGTCCAGCTTCACGGGCAGCATCCGCCAAGGCCTTAATACGACCATGGTAGAGATGACCACCACGATCAAAGACAACGCGCTCAATGCCAGCGGCTTTGGCACGCTCTGCAATGAGTCGTCCCACTTCGATGGAGGCGGCACAGGTACTGCCATCCCCCAGCTTTTGTCGCAGTTCTGGTTCAACACTCGAAGCAGCAACGAGGGTATGGTGTTGGCTGTCGTCAATCACTTGAGCATAGATGTGCTGATGGGAACGAAAGACAGCGAGCCGAGGGCGATCGCTGGTACCTTTGACTTTGCGGCGAATGCGCTGATGCCGAGTTTGGCGAGCCACAGTACGAGTTTGCTTCATCTATTTCTTCCCTGTCTTACCAATTTTACGACGCACGAATTCACCCACATAGCGGATACCCTTGCCCTTGTAGGGTTCAGGGGGACGCACTGCGCGAATCCGGGCAGAGGTGTTGCCGACCAGTTCTTTATCAATGCCACTTACAAGAACAATCGTGCCTTGCTGTACTTTTTTACCTTGGTTGTCCTCAATTTCTAGGGTAATGCCCTCAGGTGGCATAATCTCCACAGGGTGGCTATAGCCCATGCTGAGAACAAGGGTTTTACCTTGGAGTTGGGCACGGTAACCGACTCCTTGGATCTCCAGCTTTTTTGTAAATCCTTGGGAGACGCCTTCCACCATGTTGGCCAACAGTGTACGGCAGAGGCCGTGGCGTTCTTTGGCCGCTCGAGAGTCATCACGGCGTTTAACCACAATGGTTTCGCCCTCTTGGGTAACATTCACCTCGGGCGGAAAAACGCGACTGAGTTGACCTTTAGGGCCTTTGACTGTGACTTGCTGCCCCTCTAGGGTGAGGGTGACATTTTTGGGCAGAGGGATGGGACGCTTGCCAATACGAGACATGTGGGACTTCCTCCGAGCTTACCAAACGTAACAGAGTACTTCGCCGCCAATGCCCTGCTTCCGTGCCTCGCGGTCGGTCATGATGCCGCTGGAGGTGGAGATAATGGCAATGCCGATGCCACCGAGCACCCGGGGTAACTCACGGGAATTGGCATAGACGCGCAGACCGGGTTTGCTCACCCGCTTGAGCGCAGTAATAATCGGCTGGCGTTGCTTTCCGCGATATTTTAGGGAAACCACAAGATGGCGCTTAACGCCCTCCCCTTGCTCTTCAAAATCGCGAATAAACCCTTCCGCTTTTAGTACCTGCGCAATACTGCGGGTCATGCGCGTGGCCGGAATTGTGGTGGTTTGATGCCGCGCAAGGTTTGCGTTGCGGATGCGAGTTAGCATATCGCCAATCGTGTCATTTACTGCCATAGTTGCTCCTTAAAAATCTGCCTCCGGCGTTAGTTCTCACGGAACGGCATGCCCATTGCTTTGAGCAGGGCGCGTCCTTCTTCATCAGTATTGGCAGTGGTGATGATTGAGACATCCATGCCGCGAATTTGATCAATGTCGTCGTAGTTGACTTCGGGGAAAATCAGTTGCTCGCGCAAGCCTAGGGTGTAGTTGCCCCGGCCATCAAAGCTTTTGGGGTTGACACCGCGAAAGTCACGAATTCGTGGCAGTGCCAAGTTAATCAAGCGATCCAAAAAGGCATACATGCGCTCAGAGCGCAGCGTCACTGCAACCCCCACGGGCATGCCTTTACGGATTTTGAAGCCAGCGATCGCCTTCTTAGCGCGGGTAACAACAGGCTTTTGACCTGTAATTGTGGCAATTTCCGCCAGCGTGGCTTCTAGAGCCTTAGCATTTTGTGCTGCTTCACCAAGACCGCGGTTGACGGTTATTTTGACAATCTTGGGCACTTGGTGAATGTTTTTGTACTGGAATTGCTGCATGAGCTGCGGCACAACAGTCTTGTTGTAGTGATCTTTGAGGCGTTGGGACATGGGGCTTCTCCTAGGGGCATTCTCTGGGCTGGGTCAGAGAGGGGGAAACAAGGTAGACCTAGTCAATGATCTCGCCAGTTTTTTTGAGCATCCGTACCTTACGACCATCTTCGGTGTAGGTGTAGCAAATGCGGCTGGCAACGTTTTGCTTGGTGGAGTAGAGCATCACCTTGCAGCTGTGGATCGGCGCCTCTTTGGTGATAATTTGCCCTGATTCTCCTTCTGCACGCGGCTTGACGTGCTTTGTTTTCAGGTTCACCCCTTTGACAATCACCTGACTGGTCTTGGGGAAAACGGCGAGGACTTCACCCACTTTAGCTTTGTCACTGCCGGCAATTACTTGAACTATGTCTCCCTTTTTTACGTGCATGCGATAGCGCACAGGCTTTTTGTTTGCTTTCTTGGCCGCCATTAGAGTACCTCCGGTGCCAATGAAACAATTTTCGTGAAGTTTTTATCCCGCAGTTCCCGAGCAACGGGACCAAAGACACGGGTACCGCGAGGGTTGCCATCTTGGTTAATCAAGACAGCGGCATTGTCGTCAAAGCGAATGCTCATGCCACTTTCGCGACGAATGGTTTTGCGGGTACGCACAATCACAGCACGAACGACGTCGGATTTTTTCACTGCCATATTCGGGGTGGCGTCTTTGACGGTGGCAATGATTACATCACCCACACTGCCGTAGCGACGGTTACCGCCACCCAAGACGCGAATACAGAGGAGTTTCTTAGCGCCACTATTGTCGGCAACATTGAGATAGGTTTCCTGTTGAATCATGGCTGGCTCTCCTTAGGCAGTGCGAGGACTGAGAATCTCGGCAATGACCCAACGCTTGGTGCGACTCAGGGGACGGGTTTCCCGAATACGCACGCGATCGCCCACTTTAGCTTCGTTGTTTTCATCATGGGCTTTGTAGCGGCGGGTTTTGACGACAATTTTGCCGTACTTGGGATGGGGGGCGCGGTTTTCGACGGCAACGACGACGGTTTTTTGCATTTTGTCGCTGACGACAACGCCAACACGTTCTTTAACTGCCATTAGCTTTGGCCTCCACTGCGGCGACGTTCATTCTCAAGGGTTAAAAGCTGTGCCAACTCATGGCGCAGATGCTTAAATTGATGAGGTTTGACCGCTTGGCGGGTAGCTTTTTTGAAGCGCAGATCAAAGAGTTCCTTTTTAATTGCCACAATGCGATCGCTCACCTCTTGATCACTGAGTTCCCGTAGATCTTTCATTTTCGTCAGTGCCATCTTTAACCCTCCTGTTGTTCCTCTTCTTGATTGCGCACCAGAAAACGGGTCTTGATTGGCATTTTGTAGGCGGCAAGACGCATCGCTTCACGGGCAATGTCCTCCGGTACACCGCCAATTTCATACATAATGCGACCGGGCTTAACCACCGCAACCCAGTACTCCGGCGATCCTTTCCCTGACCCCATTCGTGTTTCCGCCGGCCGCATCGTCACAGGCTTATCGGGGAAAATGCGAATCCAGATTTTGCCACCCCGACGGATGTAGCGGGTCATGGCGCGACGGCCTGCTTCAATTTGTCGTGAGGTGATCCAAGCGGGTTCAAGGGCTTGCAGGGCATAGTCGCCAAAGTGGATGGAGTTGCCACGACTAGCAACCCCCGTCATACGACCCCGCTGCTGTTTGCGAAATTTTGTACGCTTTGGACTTAACATCGCTGGCTTCCCTACTTAGTTAGAGCGATTTTCAAATTGAGGTAGGCGGCGTTGAGGACTGCGGCGATGGGGTTCCCGTGTTAGTGCCTCGGCTTGTCCTGGGAGTACTTCACCTTTGAAGATCCACACCTTCACGCCCAAAATGCCGTAGATGGTGCGCGCTGTGCGGTAGGCATAGTCAATGTCTGCCCGCAGGGTATGCAAGGGGACTCGCCCTTCCCGTGTCCATTCAGTGCGGGCAATCTCTGCCCCATTCAGGCGACCCGCCACTTGGACTTTAATGCCCTCAATTCCCGCTCGCTGTGCCCGCTGAATCGCTTGGCGCACGGCTCGTCGGAAGGCCACCCGCCGCTCTAGTTGCTGGGTAATATATTCTGCCAAGAGACTGGCCTCAGCATCCACGCGGTTAACTTCCACCACGTTGACTTTAATCGTGCGATTACTAGGGAGCATCTGCCGCAGTTGCTTGCGCAGTTCCTCAATGCCTTGGCCGCCTTTACCAACGACCACGCCGGGACGGGCGGTGCGAATTTGCAGTTCTACTTGATCCGCTTTGCGCTCGATGCGCACTTCAGCAATGCCGGCGTTAGCCAGTTGCTTGTTGATAAATGTGCGAATGCGGTGATCCTCCTGCAATAGCTCCGGATAGCGATCGCTATCGGCGTACCAGCAGGAGCGATGTTCTTGGGTAATGCCGAGGCGAAAGCCAATTGGGTGAATCTTCTGTCCCACAGTGGTATCCTTCTACGATTCGTCAGCAGTGTTTTGGGGCGCCACAGCAATGGTGATGTGGCAGGTGGGCTTGCGAATTTGGTAAGCGCGGCCTTGGGCGCGGGGGCGGAACCGCTTGAGACAAGGCCCTTGATCGGCATAGGCTTGACTAATGACCAAGGTGGCGGGATCTAAGCCCAAATTGTGGCTGGCATTGGCCGCCGCTGATCGCAAGACCTTCGTAATCGGCTCACAGGCACGATAGGGCATAAAGCGCAGCATAATCAGGGCATCGCGGTAAGTGCGACCCCGCAGTTGATCCAGTACTCGCCGCACCTTGTGGGGTGACATGCGGACATACTTGGCGCAGGCACGGGCAGTAGGAACAGAGGTAGAAACCATAAACAGCTATCCCAGACGCGAACAAGAGAATTAATGGCGGGCTTTTTTATCGCCCTTAACATGACTGCGGAAGTTGCGGGTGGGAGCGAATTCCCCTAATTTGTGACCCACCATCTGCTCAGTGATGTACACAGGCACGTGCTGCTTACCGTTGTGGACAGCAATCGTATGGCCAATCATTTCCGGCACAATCGTTGAGGCGCGCGACCACGTTTTGATCACTTCTTTGGCATTGCGCTCATTGAGGGCTTCAATCTTGCGTAAGAGATGATCTGCCACAAAAGGGCCTTTTTTTAATGAACGTCCCATAACCTAACTTCTCCGCAAAAACCTAAGACTGACGACCACCGCGACCCCGCTTAGAAGATTTCTTGCGACGGCGCACAATGAGAGCATCGCTGAGTTTTTTCTTCTTGCGAGTTTTGTAGCCAAGGGTGGGTTTGCCCCAAGGAGTAACAGGTCCTGGACGACCAATGGGGGCACGCCCTTCACCCCCACCGTGGGGGTGATCCACAGGGTTCATGACTGAACCGCGCACCTTCGGACGACGACCTTTCCAGCGGTTACGACCCGCTTTCCCCAAGCTGATGTTGTTTGCTTCAACATTCCCCACTTGACCGATAGTGGCGTAGCACTCCTTACGGAAGAGCCGCACTTCACCCGAGGGCAGCTTGAGGGTCACCATATCCCCTTCTTTGGCCACCACTTGTGCCATGGCACCAGCGGCGCGCACCATTTGCGCACCACGACCGGGGGTAATTTCTACATTGTGAACGCTAGTCCCAAGTGGAATTTTGCCCAAGGGCAGGGAATTACCCACTTCGATGGGGGCATCGGGACTGGCAACAATTTCTGTGCCAGGTGCTAAGCCCCGAGGATGAATGATGTAGCGTTTCTCACCATCGCGATAGTGGAGCAGGGCAATGCGGGCATTGCGGTTGGGATCGTACTCCACTGTTGCCACTTTGGCAGGAATATTGAGTTTGCTGCTGCGGCGAAAATCAATAATTCGATAGCGACGTTTGTGGCCGCCACCGCGCCGCCGACTGGTAATCACGCCACGATTGTTGCGACCTTTGTCGCGCTTGAAACCACGGGTCAGCGACTTTTCAGGCTTGTCGGTAGTGATTTCCGCAAAGTCAGAAACGGTTTTTTGGCGAACGCCGGGGGTATAGGGTCGGTAAACACGAATGCCCATGATCTACTCCGTTAAACTTCGGGGAAAAGAACGATCTTGCTGTCGGGAGCAAGGGTGACAATCGCCCGCTTGTAACGAGGCCGATGACCCACAAAACGACCCACGCGGCGCTTTTTAGGAGGCAGATGATAGGTATTTACCGCCGTGACTTTGACATTAAAAAGTTCCTCAATAGCGGCCTTGATTTGCGGCTTAGTGGCGCGCCGATCTACATCGAAGCTGTATTGATTGTTTTCCAGTAAAACTGTGGCCTTTTCTGTAATGATGGGGCGCTTGATGAGATCCGCAAGGGCGCGGGGTTGGACTCTAGTCACCGTACACCTCCTGAATTTTGGCGATCGCGCCAGTGGTGGCAACAATGCGATCGGCATAGAGTAAATCAAAAACATTCAACTGATCGGCACGCAGCAGCTTTAAGGTGGGCACATTTCGTGCCGAGAGTGCCACCATTTCGCTAACGTCTTCTACCAGTAGCAGCACTTTTTGCTCGGGTTCAATGCCCCAGCGTTGCAGAGCCGTCACCAATTCCTTCGTTTTTGGACGCGGCAAATGATCGGCAAAGTCCTGAACCACAATCAAGTCTTCAACTCGGCTCATCAGAGCTGTGCGCAGGGCAAGCCGCCGCTCCTTACGATTCATTTTCTGGCTATAGTCCCGGGGCTTAGGACCAAAGATGACACCGCCACCCCGCCAAAGGGGAGAACGAATAGAACCGGCGCGGGCACGTCCTGTTCCCTTTTGCCGCCAAGGCTTGCGACCGCCACCGCGCACCTCCGCACGGGTTTTGGTGGAAACGGTTCCCTGACGGGCATTGGCCAACTGTCGCACAAGGGCACGATGAACAATATGACTGGCGGTTTCAGGTTTTGCTGTTGCCAGCTCAAGGGTGGCTTCACCGCTGACGGCGCCCTGCCAGTCTTTAACTACACATGCAACCATAATTATTCTCCAGCCCTTATTTGCGACCAACAACTTTGGCGGGGGTAATACTCACTAAGGCTCCCGGCTTACCCGGTAGTGCCCCTTTAATCAGGATTAAATTGCGCTCAGCATCAACGCGCACCACCTGCAACTTGCGAATAGTAACAGCCGTATTGCCCATGCGACCTGCCATCCGCTTACCGGGAAAGACACGACCTGGGCTTGTGCCTGCCCCAGTGGAACCGGGCAGGCGGTGGTTTTTGGAGCCGTGGGCCATTGGGCCGCGCTTGAAATTATGACGTTTTTGATAGCCGGCAAAACCTCGACCAATGCTCGTGCCGTGGACATCCACTAGCTGTCCTGGACTAAAAATGTCAACGGTAATGGTCTGTCCCAATTGGTAGGCAGAGGCATCTTCAAGGCGAAACTCCCGCAGATGGCGCATGGGGGGCGTTTGTGATTTGTTGAGGTGACCCCGTTCCGGTCGGGTTAGGTTCTTCTCCCGCACTTCGCCATAGGCGACTTGAATCGCCGTGTAGCCGTCGGTTTGGGGGGTTTTAATTTGTGTGATCGGACACGGCCCCGCTTGTACCACCGTAATGGGGACAGATCGACCCGCCTCGTCAAAGATTTGGGTCATGCCCAACTTTGTCCCTAAAATACCAACTGTCACGATCGCGTTCCTTAAAAATACGAATCACAACAAAACAGTAAAGGGTAGCCTCTAGGCCACACTTCAGCAGATTCCTACAGTCAGGAATGGTGGATTGACCCAGCAGTTACACGGTCAAGACGATGACGCTCAGGGCGCATCGATCATTGATCAAGGACAGGCGCAGGTAAAGATGGCAAGGCTATGATTGCAGGTTGCGAACACGCTGCCACCTCTGGATCAGTGGAACCATGGACTTAAGGGGGTTGCGGCGATCGCGCCCCCTCAGTATCCGTTTTTGGTCACAAGTTCTAATCATAGATCAGTGATTGTGGGTTTGTCTAGGCATTTGGTAACATTTTTTACGCCTTCTTGGGGATCCACCAGCGTGTTTGAATTTATCCGCCAGCGGGAATGTGCCCATACTCAAGCACGGGCAGGTCTGTTTCACACGCCCCATGGCACAGTGGCAACGCCGCGTTTTATGCCCGTGGGCACTTTGGCCAATGTGAAAACTCTCACCCCAGAGCACCTCAAGGCGGCGGGTGCGCAAATGGTGTTGGCCAATACATACCACTTGCATCTACAGCCGGGGGAGGACATTGTGGCCGCAGCGGGGGGGCTGCACCGTTTTATGGGCTGGTCAGGGCCTATTCTCACAGATTCAGGGGGCTTTCAGGTCTTTAGCCTCAGTGAAATGCGGCAAGTTTCCGATCAGGGGGTGGTCTTTCGTTCGCCCCACGATGGCCAGCTCATTGAATTGTCGCCGGAGCGGGCGATCGCCATCCAAGAGGCTTTGGGGGCAGATGTAATTATGGCCTTTGATGAGTGTCCCCCCTACCCCGCTAGCCGTGAGGCAGTGATCCAAGCCACTCAACGCACGCTCTATTGGTTGGAGCGCTGTATTGCCGCCAAAAAACGCTCTGATCAAGCCCTCTTTGCTATTGTTCAAGGGGGTATCTATGCCGACCTACGGCGAGAATGTGCCGAGGCGATGGTGCCCTACGACCTGCCGGGCTATGCCATTGGTGGTGTCAGTGTTGGCGAACCCAACTGGGCCATGCATGAGATAGTGGCGGTGACAGCTCCCCTCTTGCCGGCTCACAAGCCGCGCTATTTGATGGGGGTAGGCACCCACTTAGAAATGTTGCGAGCGATCGCCGCCGGTGTCGATCTCTTTGACTGCGTTATTCCTACCCGACTAGCCCGCCATGGCTGCGCCATTGTTCAAGGGCAGCGCTGGAATCTCAAAAATGCCCGCTTTCGCCGCGACTACGCACCGTTGGATGCCACCTGTCCCTGCTACACCTGCACCACCTTTAGCCGTGCCTACCTGAGCCACCTTGTGCGTGCCAAGGAGCTCCTCGCCTATACCTTGCTCTCTATCCACAATGTGACTGAACTCATTCGCTTTACCCAAGCAGCACGGCAAGCGATTTTAGAGGAGCGATTTGCAGCCTTTGCGGCAGAATGGGAGCAGCGATTGTTGGCGCAAGCTGAAAACGAGGAAACCGATGCTGCGTTTCTCTGATGCCGTTTTATCCAAGCAGGAACGCCTGAGCCGCTGGGGCTTTTTGGGACTGACCACAGCGCCGTTAGTGGGCGCAGCCCTGTTTAACCACAGCGGAACCCCTCCTTTTTTAATCTGTCCCTTTCGGGCAATAACGGGCATTCCCTGTCCAGGGTGTGGCCTGACTCGCTCTTTTATGGCGATCGCCCGCGGCGACTTTGAAAATGCCCTGCGCATGCACCTGTTTGGTCCTGTCCTATTTTTGGCATTTGCAGGGGCTGCTGTTTTAATGGGTCTAGAACTGAAAACCGGCCGTCGCTTGCGACACACCCCCTTTCACTCCTTCAATAGCCGCATTCAAAGCTGGTGGTGGCTGGGGGTCATTTATCTGGGCTACTATGCCCTGCGGTTGTACAGCCTATTCCAAACAGGTGAATTTTATATCAATCCCCTAAACAACCTCCTTTTGAGGAATTAATGAATAACTATCTCCATTCCTTACGTTGATCCCAAAACGAAAGCACCACTCAGCAAGGATGATACTGCGTACTATAGTGAGAGCGGTTCTGTTTATCCAATTGTCAATCATATTCCTGTTGATTCAATGCAAAACTATACCCAAAGTTTTGGTCTGCAATGGAAGAAGTTCTCAAAAACACAAATGGATGATACAGATCAAAAACAGTCTGAAACTCGATTCTTTGCAACAACAAACTGGAGGCCTGAGGAGCTGGCCGGCAAAAGTATTCTAGAAGCGGGTTCTGGTGCAGGTAGATTTACGCGAGTCATCCTCGAAAAAACCTCTGCTTATCTTTGGAGTTTTGATTATTCAGAAGCAGTTGAAGCAAATTGGCAAAACAATTCCGATATTGCGGGTGGAAGATTACATCTATTTCAGGCTAGTATCTATCAAATTCCTTTACCTAAAGCCTCTTTTGATAAGGTGTTTTGCTTTGGTGTCCTACAACATACACCTGACTTTGAAGCATCTGTAAAAAGTCTCATTAAATACGCAAAAATCGGTGCTGAGATTGTGGTTGATTTCTATCCGATTAAAGGCTTTTGGACAAAGATACACGCAAAATATCTTTTGAGACCTTTAACAAAAAAGATGTCGCACGAAACCCTTTTGAATATTCTTGAAAAAAATATAGATAGTTTAATCACTATATTTGATTTTTTAGTGAAGGCTAAACTAGGTGTACTCACTCGATTTTTACCAATTGTTGATCTACGAACAATTCCTAGTACTGTTGATAAGCAAAAGCGCCGTGAATGGGCAATTTTAGATACTTTTGATATGTTCTTCCCAGAGTATGATAATCCTCAAAGGATAGAAGATGTGGCTGCAATGTTTGAACGTAACGGTGCCAAGGTTGCGTTTGCTGGATTTGTAAAGTCGAGTGCTGGCACTGGCGCGGTGGTCAGGGGGGTTCGCGAAAGTTAACCTAGTGATCCCAAAAGCTGTCTTTAGCAATGTTCCTTTTCATGGGATAGTAAAATTTGGTTGTGTTTGATTGAGAACCGAAAAGCCATGAGACTACATCGCCTGCTCTATCTTAGTTGTGCCACAGATGGTCTATCCTACCCAGACCTGCGGGACATCATGGCCAAGTCAGAGGTGAACAATGTGCGCGATGGCATTACGGGAATCCTATGCTACGGCAATGGAATGTTTCTGCAAACCCTGGAGGGCGATCGCCAGAAAGTGAGTGAAACCTATGCTCGCATCCTCAAAGATCCGCGCCACCACAGTGCCGAACTGATTGAATTTAGGGCAATTGAAGAGCGAACTTTTGTCAACTGGTCCATGCGCCTAGTGCAATTGGGCGAAATGGACAGTGATGCCGTTCGGCGACTGCGGTTAAAATACTCTCCAGCGGCAACCTTTCAGCCCACCTCCATGACGGCTGAACAGTGTTTCCATTTCCTGAAAGAGATCTATCAAATGACTCAAGGAACCTAGCGTGACTCCTGCCCACTGGCTAGCTATTCCAGAATTGCTGCGGCTACCCGCCCAGACCTATGAGTGGCGGGTAGATATCCACTTTTCTGAGTTGCCAACACTCACTCCCATTCAGGGAATTGTAACCGCTAGTCACCGCCATACCTACTTAGAACTGCATGCCGATGTGCAGACAATCGTTACTCTTTGTTGCGATCGCTGTTTGCAGTACTATAACCACCGTCTTGAGTGTACGACCACTGAACTGATTTGGCTAGCGGAAACCCCAGCCAGTCAGCCCGACGATGATCTGGTGGAAACCTTACCCGCCACAGGGCGCCTTGATCTGGCAGACTGGCTCTACCAGCAACTGTGCCTTGCCCTGCCCTACCCCAAGTACTGCGATCCCAATTGTGGCGGTATTCACCCCCCTCCTCCTGCGGAAACTCCCATTGATCGCCGCTGGGCAATGTTGGTGCAACTCCAAGCGGCTCTGGAGCGTTCGGAACCATCGCCGTGAATGCTCAGTCTGACCTTGAACTGTTGTTGCGGGCACGCTATCCCCTGTTGTATGTGGCCACAACGGAGGAAGAACGCCTTGAGGCGACACTGCACACGATTAGCGATCGCCTGAATCAGCGCCCCATCTACATTTGGGACTTTGTCGAGGGCTATCAAGGCAATCCCAATGATGTGGGGGCGGCCAAGCGCAATCCCCTCAGTGCCCTTGAATTTGTTGAAAAACTACCGCCAGCGGCAGCGGCAATGATTCTGCTGCGGGATTTTCATCGCTTTATTGAGGATGTGGCCGTCTCCCGCAAACTGCGCAACCTAGCACGGCAGCTCAAGTCCCAACCCAAAAACCTAATCCTACTTGCACCGACAGTGCAGTTGCCCCCAGAACTGCGGGATGTGATTACTGTTGTCGAGTTCCCCTTGCCGCAACGGGAGGAAATTCGTTTTGAACTCGTGAAGCTCTGCCAAAGCCTTGGCAGTGTTCCCTCAGAACCCATTCTCGATGAACTAGTTCGAGCCTGTCAGGGCTTGACTCTTGAGCGAATTCGCCGCGTGATTGGCCGCATTGTGGCGCTTCACAGTAGGCTAGACAACAGCCATGTGGATCTGATCTTGGAGGAAAAACGGCAGATCCTGCGGCAAACCCAGATTCTCGAGTTTTATCCCACTCAGGAAACAATTGCTGACATTGGCGGTCTGGATAACCTCAAGGAATGGTTGCTGCGGCGCGGCGGTGCCTTTTCGGAGCGGGCACGGCGCTATGGGCTACCCTATCCCCGTGGGGTGCTGCTGGTGGGGATTCAAGGAACAGGGAAGTCTTTAACGGCGAAGGCGATCGCCCATCAATGGCACTTGCCCCTGCTGCGATTGGATGTGGGGCGGCTCTTTGGCGGCCTTGTGGGTGAATCCGAAGCACGTACTCGTGAGATGATTCAAATTGCCGAAGCCCTAGCCCCCTGCGTTCTCTGGATTGATGAGATGGATAAAGCCTTTGCGGGCATTGATGGTCGGGGGGACGGCGGTACCAGTAGCCGCGTTTTTGGCACAATTATCACTTGGCTGGCTGAGAAAACCTCCGCCGTTTTTGTGGTGGCGACGGCGAATAACGTTCAAGTGTTGCCTCCAGAATTGCTGCGTAAGGGGCGCTTTGATGAAATCTTTTTTGTGGGGCTGCCCAATGTGGATGAGCGGCGAGCAATTTTTGAAGTGCACCTCAGTCGGGTGCGACGCGATCGCCTGCACAACTACGATCTAGAGCGCCTAGCCTACGAAACTATTGACTTTTCTGGGGCTGAAATTGAGCAATGTATCATTGAAGCAATGCACCTTGCCTTTAGCCAAGATCGCGACTTTACCACCGAAGATCTTCTCCAAGCAGCCAGTGAAATTGTCCCCCTGGCACGGACAGCTCGCGAACAGGTGCAGCAGTTACAGGAATGGGCGACCTCTGGACGAGCGCGGTTTGCCTCACGCATCCTGTCTCCCCCCCCAGGGCGTTAGATTATGAAACCAGTTGTGCGCGTACTACAATGGCTTTTGGGAACCTTTTTGGGTTTCAGCTTGATTGCCCTTGTGGCCGCAGCCATCATTACCCCGTTTGTCTTTAACTTGCTCTGGTTGCCGCCGCGTCCTAATGTTGAGGCACAAAGTTCCCCAGACCCAGTAGAACCAGTGCCAAATTCCACTAGCCCTCCCCCCGAACCCAGCCCTACTCCCTCGCCGCCAATGCAGCCCGAAGGGCGGGTTATTTATGGAGATGGTTTGCGGTTGCGCGATCGCCCCAGTCGCGAGGCTAATACCCTAGGGGGTGTGGCTTTTGATGAAGTAGTGACAATCCTAGAGCGCAGTGAGGATGGCGAATGGCTCAAGATTCGCACTAAAAATAATCTTGAAGGCTGGGTACTGGCCTTTGGTGTGCAGGAAACAACGGCGGAATCCCCCCCATCGAGTGAGACACCCCGCTAGGCCACTCCGCTATTGGGAAAATTCCTGCATCTGCTGAAACGAATGGTACTGGCGATCGCCACTCAGCCATTCCACCAACGTAATTTTCACCCGTCCGCCCGCATTCGGAGTTGCTAGAAACTCTGCCTCTCCCTCGCTATTAATTACTCGATTGCGCAACTGGGTGAGTCCTGCTTCGAGGAGTCGTTTGCTCGTCGAGTCATAGATTTCGTAGTAGATTTGGACATTGTGTGCTGGTGTGGCCGTCTCATTGCGCACCCGCCCCGTTAGGCGGTGGTACCAGACACCCGCAATATTCTCGCTCTGCAATTGAACATCGGTGACTCGCACCACTTTAGGCACTTCACGGCGGCGGGCGATCGCGGGTCTACCATTAAAAAACAAGACCCCGACACCGGCTGTCAACAGCAGACCGCAGAGCCAAATTGTGCGCAAACTAAGCATTATTCTTTACCCAATGTGACAATAATAGAGTCTAAGACGTAATATGCAGCAGGAGCGATCGCCGCTTAGGTTCTATTGACCTTGAGAAGACCACTCTAGCGACTGCTGCCCCGAGTCTGTACCTGCTGGATTGGATTCACCCCACTTAACTATGCCAACTGTTCATGTGATTGGTCTTGGTCGCTCAGGCATCGCCGCCGCCCGTTTACTAAAACGTCAAGGCTGGCAAGTGGAGGTGAGTGATAGTCGCCAAACTCCTGCTTTACAATCCCAGCAGCAACTCCTAGAAGCCGAAGGCATTTCTGTTCAACTCAACTACGACTTTGATCTGCAAACCCTTGCCAGTGTCGGGCTGTGTGTACCGAATGAAATTGTCATTAGTCCCGGTGTCCCTTGGTCCTCACCAGCCCTCGTTGCTGCTCGCCAAGCGGGGATTCCTGTTCGGGGAGAAGTGGAAATTGCGTGGCAGACCCTCGCCCATCTGCCGTGGGTATGTATTACGGGCACCAATGGCAAAACAACAACCACCGCACTCACTGCCGCCATTTTTCAAGCAGCAGGGTACAATGCTCCCGCCTGTGGCAATATTGGCAATAGCATTTGCGAAGTGGCTTTGACCGCCAGCGCCCTTGATTGGGTGATTGCTGAGATTAGTAGCTATCAATTGGAGTCCAGCCCCCCCTTACAACCCCAATTTGCCCTTTGGACAACCCTCACTCCAGATCACTTGGAACGCCACGGCACCCTTGAGGCCTATGTGGCAACCAAAGCCCACCTAATGAACGGTGCTAAACAGGTGATCCTTAATGGGGACGATCCCTACCTGCGTCAGCACATGGTCAATCGCTGGCCCGCAGCTTGGTGGATCACTACCCAAGGGGCGGCAGCCCTCCCCAAGGGGATGGCTCAGGGTCTCTATATTGCTAAGGATCAAGTGTGGGTTCAGGATCAACCCCTGCTGCCCACCCATGTCTTGCAAATGCCGGGTCAACACAATCAGCAAAACTTTCTTTTAGCTGTGGCAGCCGCCCATCTGGCGGGTATCCCTGCGGACACCATTGCCAAGGCGGTGGCGGGGTTTGCCGGTGTGCCCCATCGCTTAGAGCGCATTTGCCAATGGCGACAGGTGGCGTGGATCAACGATAGTAAGGCCACCAATTATGACGCCGCAGAAATTGGGCTGCGTTCTGTAACCGGGCCTGTGATTCTCATTGCCGGTGGGCAGGCCAAAAAAGGGGACGATCGCGCTTGGCTCAACCTAATTCAGGAAAAAGCTGCTTGGGTACTCTTAATTGGTGAAGCGGCACCGCAGTTTGCTCAGCGCCTAGAGGCCATCGGCTTTACAAATTATGAGATCATGGAGACACTGGATCGGGCAGTGGCAGCGGCCGCCAAACTGGTGACCCAGTACCCAATCAAAACTGTACTCTTTTCCCCTGCCTGTGCCAGCTTTGACCAATATCAGAATTTTGAAGAACGCGGTGATCACTTTCGTCAACTGTGCTTAGAGCTATGAGCCAATCTGCGGCCTCGGGTCACTGGTGGAATCGCCTTTCTATTGCCAGTCGGTTTCTCATTATTGGCTTGGCAGGACCTATCCTGACGCTCAATTTTTGGGCATTTGCCACTGTTCTCAAGTTCTTTGGGCCTTTGGTTGCGGTGCTTGTTCTTGCGTCTCTATTTGCCTTTTTGCTGAACTATCCAGTGCGCTGGATGGAGGAGCAGGGCAATCCGCGTGGGCCGTCAGCCATTTTAGTCTTTCTGTTGGCACTGGTACTGATGGCTATCATTGGTTTGGTTGTGGTGCCCAACCTCTTTAATCAGGCGCAGCAGCTCATTGCTCGCCTGCCAGAGTGGTTTAACTCTAGCCAACGCCGACTCTTGGAATTTGGGCTGTGGGTGGATTCGCTCAATTTGCCGGTCACCGTGGATGTGGATGCCCTTGCCAACCAACTACTGGAAAAGCTCAAGGATCAACTACAAAGCTTAGCGCGAGAGGCTCTAAATTTAATTTTGGGCACGGTGAGCAGTGTAGTGGATGTGCTGATTAATTTCATTTTGACTGTTGTTCTCACTTTCTATTTACTTCAGCACGGTGACGAACTCTGGGAGGGGTTGCTCAGTTGGCTGCCCGATACGCTGCGCCCCACAGTCTCAGAAACCATTCGCCGTAGTTTTGAGAGCTATTTTATTGGTCAATTGGTGCTGGGACTGTGTATGGGCATTGGCCTGACCACAATTTTTATCTTTTTGAAGGTGCCCTATGGCTTACTCTTTGGGGTAATCATTGGCGTGATGGCCTTGGTGCCCTTTGGCGGGACGGTGGGAATTATTTCCATTAGTTTACTGGTGGCACTTCAGGACGTTTGGCTTTCCCTCAAAGTGGCAGGATTTTCGTTTCTCTTTCAGCAGTTTCTTGAAAATGTGGTGGCTCCCCGCATTATTGGCAGCTTTACGGGTCTGAATCCGGTGTGGGTCTTTTTAGCGATTCTTACGGGGGCGCGGGCCTCGGGCTTGGTGGGGGTTCTGATTGCGGTTCCGATTGCTGTGGTGATCAAAACTTTCCTTGTGAGTGTGCGATCGCGCCTCAATGCTGAGGACGTGGATACCGCCGTTGCCCTACCCGATAATCCACCCCCTTTACCCCCTGTTTCTTCCTCAATGAAGCCATCCTCAGTGGAGTAGAAAAATGCTGCGTGCCCTTCCTCCCGGAATTCTTACCTCCCTTGTTTTAATCAGTACAACAACCGCCATTACCCTAGTTATGGCTTTGATTGGCTACCATTTGGGGCGAGAGTCATTGCGCAGTGTGTCCCAGCCAGTGGTGAATCCCATCCTTGGCAGTGCTGTGAATGCTAATGATCAAAGCCAAGGGGGGCGATCGCCCATTCTTGACGAAGCACAGATCATTGCCCAAACCAAGGCTCGCATTGACGAAATGACCCAAAGTTCTGGCGATCGCGAGATTGTGCCTGCCCCCACCAGCTCTAATGAACCGTCAGCAACAAAATCAGAGGCAAGTCGGACATTACCTATTGTGGCTGAAGACAAGGGAGTGCGCTTAGAAATTAGCCGGGTGGACACTATTGACCAAGATTTAGCCCTGCACGTTCGCTTGAAGAACGACAGTAGCCAAGGGGTGCAGTTTATCTACACCTTCCTCGAAATCAAAAATGACAAAGGCGCCCTTTTGAGCGCCTTTACTGAAGGCCTACCGACGGAATTGCCCGCTGGCAGTGATCTGGTCAAAGGCACGATTCTTATCCCCAAAAGCCTCCTTGGTAATACAAAAACCTTGACACTGCGCCTTGCTAGCTATCCGAATCAGGATGTGCAATTGCAAGCTGCCAATATTCCTGTGGAGTAGCCATGCCTGCCGTTGAATTTGTGCAAAAATACTTGAGTGCCCGCGATTGGGTGCGGGTGCGGGCGGATTTGACGGGCAAGACCACGTTTATCGCGTGGCAGGGAGCCGTGTACAGCTTTGTTCCCCAAGAGCGTCACCGTCATCTATTCAACATTGTGGGCATGAGTGCTGCTCGCTGTTTACCCCATCCAGAGGGAGGGTGGTCTTTTCTCTCCCGTGAATTGACATTTTATCTTGAATCATAAATGACCCCACTGGATCATGTCATACATTCATTAACGGAGTGCTGCCATGAAAACAACCCATATCCTCGGCTTCCCCCGCATCGGTCTTAAGCGCGAGCTCAAATTCGCGCTGGAGGCTTTCTGGCGGGACGAAACCCCCGCCGCCGCCCTGCATGAGATGGCCCGCACGCTGCGCGCCCGCCACTGGGATATCCAGCGTGCGGCCGGACTGAGCTTCGTCACGGTCGGCGACTTCGCCCTCTACGATCACGTCCTTGACCACATTCAGCTCCTCGGCTGCGAACCTGCGCGCTTCGGCTTTACCGAAGAGGACGAACTCACCCGCTATTTCATCATGGCGCGCGGGGTGCACAGCCAATCTTCATCCTGTGCTCCCCACCACGATCATAGCGACCGGCGTGCACTGGAAATGACCAAGTGGTTCGACACCAACTACCACTACCTGGTTCCTGAATTCACACCTGAAACACACTTTAAGCTCGCCAGCGAGCGCCTGTTCGACCAGGTCGCCGAGGCGCAAGCCTTAGGGCATCCGGTCAAGGCCGTACTGATTGGCCCCTTGACCTTCCTCTGGCTGGGCAAGGATAAGCGTGAAGGGTTCGATCGCCTCACATTGCTGGAGCGCCTGCTGCCGGTGTATGGCGAGATTCTGGCCCGCCTGAAGGGCCAAGGGGTGGAGTGGGTGCAGTTGGATGAGCCCATCCTGGGACTGGACCTGCCGGAAGGCTGGCGCCAAGCCTTCGAGAGGGTTTATACCCACCTTGCGGGGGAACGTCCCAAGATCCTGCTAACGACCTATTTCAGTACCTTGGCCGACAACCTGCGCCTGGCCTGCCAGTTGCCGGTCGACGGTCTCCATGTTGATGC
>NZ_JARJMS020000059.1:0-23474 GCF_029335995.1 Thermosynechococcus sp. Uc | reverse complement strand
TTTCCAGCCCATACGCATCAAGAAACCATTGACCAGGTTGCGATCGCTTCAGCTTCAATTGATCAACTTAATTACTTGATTTTATTTGAAAGTAATTTTTCTTAGAATATGTACTCTGCTTCGGGGTTTGCCATTAAATTTTCCCATTAATTTTTTTAAATCATATAGATTAATAACTATACTTTTGCTGTTCATTCATCGATCTCTAGGGGGCGATCGCCAATCGTTTTTTATCAACTTCAACGTCTGGTTTTGTGCGGCTTCGCTAGATAGCCGCTGATAGTTCAGCAGGAAGAGTACTGTGGATCTTCTTGGCCAGTTTTTGCAAGATGTTGCCGACGCCTAAGCTAACCTTAAGTTTGAAGTGCCCACCCAGACGCGGGAAATGGCTGAAAAAATTGTGATCAAGTTGCAGTCGAGTTTTTCAATAACTATGCGGGCAGTGCCTACATCTACGATGCCAAGGTATGGTACGCCCATAGTTTTTGCACTTCTGAGGGCTGCTGAGACTTGTGGGGCTTGACAAGATGTCCTTTGATTTTTTAGACTAAGAATCTGTTGCGGGTATAGCTCAGTGGTAGAGCGCAACCTTGCCAAGGTTGATGTCGCGCGTTCGAATCGCGTTACCCGCTTTTGAGGTGAGCCCAGTCAAGAAGGTGGCTTAAAGATGCGTTTTCCTAGCACAGTAGGTAGCTCTGTGCTAATGCGCATCATTATGGAAATAGCGGTAAATTTTTTCCGCTAAGCGGGGGCCGACCCCATGCACCTGCGCCAGCTGCTCAGGCGTAGCCATGCGGATGTAATCTATGGAGCGAAAGGTTGCCAGAAGTTCCTTTTGGCGTTGATAGCCCAAACCGGGAATTTGGTCGAGGTGCGATCGCCGCTGCCGTTGGCAACGTTTTTGACGATGAAAGTTGAGGGCAAAGCGGTGAGCTTCATCGCGAACTCGGCGCAGCAATTGCACTCCCGGTTGCTCTGGGTCAGCGGGAAGGGGCTGGGGTTGATGGGGGAGAAAAATCTCTTCCCGCTGCTTGGCCAAGCTGAGAAGGGTGAGATTGCCCAAAAGTGGCTCTAAGACTTCAACTACGGCAGAGAGTTGTCCCTTGCCACCATCAATGAGGATTACATCGGGCCAGTCCTCAGCCTCTAGGGGGTCACCCTTGCCTTCAAGGTAGGGGGCAAAGCGACGACAGAGAATCTCAGCCAAGCTGGCAAAGTCATCGGCGTGGCCAAGTTTTACCTCTGGGTTGCGGATGTTGTAGTGGCGATAGTGCTGCTTGGCAGGTAAACCATCAATAAAAACAACCCGTGAGGCTACGGCATCCGAACCCTGAATGTGGGAAATGTCGTAACCTTCAATGCGATGGGGGAGGGCGTCAAGGCCAAGGAGTTGGGCTAAATCTTCAAGGGCGGTTTGGGTGCGATCGCTGGCCTGTTGAATGCGCGCCAATTCCAATTCCGCATTTCGCTGCACCATGGTAATAAGTTCTGCTTTGGCTTGGCGCTGGGGTACGGTGAGGGTAACGGCGCGGCCTTTCTTTTCACTCAAGTAGGTGCGCAGCAGATCCGCCTCGGGGAGGGGATGTTGCAGCAAAATTTCACTGGGAATTTCTACATCATCCACTTGGGCATAGTGTTCTTCAAGCACCCGCTGCAAAATGGTACCGGGACTGCCACTTTGGGCATCGGCTACAAAAGCCAAGCGTCCCACCAAGCGACCGGCACGAATTTGAAAGAGTTGAATGGCTGCATGGCGATCGCCTAGGGCAAGGGCAATGGCATCCCGTGACACCGTATCATCCGGCAACGAGACCTTTTGCTCCACCCCTAGATGTTCTAGACCGCGAATTTGATCCCGCAACCGTGCCGCTAGTTCAAAATTGAGATCCGCTGCCGCTTGCAGCATTTGTTCCCGCAACTGCGCCACCAGTTCCCCTGTGCGTCCCTGAAAAATCATTGCCACCTTCTGCAGGGTTTGCCGATACTCCTGCGGGGAAATGAGGCCTTGGCAGACCCCTGGGCAGCGGCCAATGTCGTAGTTGAGGCAAGGTCGATCCTTAAAGAGCGGACGGGGACGTTGCCGCAGGGGAAAAAGACGCTTGACTAGAGCAAGGGTTTGACGCAGCCGAAAGCTATCCACATAGGGACCATAGTAGCGATCCTTGGGGAAATCACTGCTGGTATTGCCGCCACTGCCAAACTGGCGCTTGCGGGTAATGAAAATACGGGGATAGGGTTCTGACCATGTAATGCACAGATAGGGATATTTCTTGTCGTCCTTGAGGAGGACGTTGAAATGGGGCTGGTGCTGCTTGATGAGGTTAGCCTCTAGGGCGAGTGCCTCCGCTTCCGTATCGGTGACAATGAACTCAATTTCCGCCACCTGATAGACCATTAGCTCAAGGCGTGGTCCTAGGTGAGCCGGCTGACGAAAATAGGAGCGCACCCGCGATCGCAGGCGCTTGGATTTACCAATGTAGAGAATTTGATCGGTCTTGTCCTTGAAGAAATAGACGCCGGGGGACAGGGGAAGTTGTCGCAGTACCTGTTCCAAGCGATTGCGATCCTGAATCAAGGGCTGAAGCATTCTGCCGCCTCCCCTAAAGTGATGCTGCGGTGTCTCCTAACCAAGCAACTAAATGTGACCGCTGGCTCGTCGTGGCATTGGCAGAGCACTGTAGCCGATACTGGGGCTGGGGGTTACCTAGAGTTAACGCTCTGGAGTACAACTGCTGATCGTGAAACCAGGTCAGGTGAATTGTATCCCCGGCTTGGTATTCCCGCAGGCGCTCCGACCAGTCCTCCGCCGTCACACGCCAACCATTGAGGGCAATAACTTCATCTCCCGCTGCCAAGCCCGCTGCTTCAGCAGGGGAGTCCCGCAGTACCGCTTTGACCTGGAGGGAACCGTGCTCCTGTTTGAACTGAAGGCCGGTATAGGGCGGTGCCTCCTCAGGAACCAGCTCCAGTCCCACTTTGGCAAGCCACTCCTGTAGGGGTAAGTCCGCCGTACCCTCAATGAACTGCTCCCGCCATACTCCCAAGTCTTCATCGGCAACGGTCTCAATTATTTCCCACAGCCCATCGGGGGTGTAGCCTTGACCCGTCTCACAATACTCTTGCCAGAGCCGCCGCAGGACATCAAGGAGCGATCGCTGGTGATTAAAGTTGAGACGAATCCGCAGGTCTAACAGCAGCGCCACCAGCTCCCCTTTGAGGTAGTACGACATCTGGGAATTGATGCTATTTTCATCGGGGCGATAGAGCTTAATCCAAGCGTCGAAGCTCGCAGCACTCAGGGATTGCACTTGGCGACCCGGGGTATAGAAATAGTGATTGAGGCTTTCACTCAACAGCTTGAGATAGGCTGCTGCATCAAACAGTCCCGCCCACAGGGGAATCAGTTGATCCAAATAGCTGGTCACCCCTTCAGCAAACCAGAGGCTAGTGGTGTAATTTTCAGTGTCGTAGTCAAAAACTGCAAAGGCTTGGGGGCGGATGCGCTTGACATTCCAGAGGTGAAAAAACTCATGGGCCACTAAACAGAGAAAGCGGCGATATTGCTCCGGTTCCTGGAAGCCAAAGCGATGAAAGATCAATGAACAGCTATTGAGGTGTTCCAGACCGCCGTAGCCCTTGTGGGTGAGGTGCAAAATAAAGACATAGCGATCATAGGGTAGGCCACCAAAGAGACTTGCCTCGGTTGCAATGATCCGCTGAATATCGGCGATCGCTTGCTTTGGCTGAAAATTTCCCTTACCCCACACTGCCAATTCATGGGATTTACCCGCCACCTCAAAAGTGTAAACAGCGTGGGTACCCACCTCAAAAGGACTATCCACCAGCAGATCATAATTTGCCGCCCAAAAGGTATAGCCATCCTCACCCAAGGGTTCGAGGGAAGTGGTAACCCGCCAATCGGGGGGGGCTTCAATGGTGACCGTGAGGGGCTGGTCGCGATACCCCGGCACATAGAGGCACACTGCTGCTGGATTAAAATAAGCGTGGCTGCCATCGAAATGGTTTGTGCGTACCGAGAGTTCGTGGGCATAGATGGCGTAGCGCACTTCAAGTTCCAGACCGGGTGTGCAGGCCACCTGCCATTGATTCTTGGCACATTTCCACCACTCAAGGGAAGTGCCGTCGGCAGCCGTTACCACAAAGTTTTGAAGATGTCGTGCATATTCGCGCACCAGGTAAGAGCCGGGTGTCCACACCGGCAAATGCAGATCAAGGACATCGGTTTGCGGTGCCGTTAATCGCAGCGTCACCCATAAAAGATGGGTATGCCCCTGCTGGCAGTTAATCGAATAGGCCATGGCAGGGGACTGAAGTGAAGGATGAGCGATCGTATGCGTCATACCCCTCAGTGTAGTGGACTTTGGCAACGCTTACAATTTCACTTCAATATCCACGCCCGCCGGCAAGTCCAACTTCATTAGCGCATCAATGGTTTTTGGCGAAGGTTGGTAAATGTCGAGGATACGACGGTGGGTACGGGTTTCAAAGTGCTCCCGTGAGTCCTTATCCACGTGGGGCGATCGCAGGACGCAGTAAATTCGACGGCGGGTGGGTAGGGGAATCGGGCCAACGGGGGAAGCGCCGGTTCTTTTTGCAGTATCCACAATACGATCACAGGAGGTATCGAGCAATCGGTGATCAAAGGCCTTAAGGCGAATACGAATTTTTTGTTGTAAAGCAGCCATAGGAATCTTCCTTACTTGTCAAGGTTCAGAGAGGATCAAACAAAAATTTAGACAGAAAAAGGCCGCTAACACAACAGAAAGGCTAGCGGCCATCAAGATAACTACTTCAGGATTTTGGAGACAACGCCCGCCCCAATCGTACGGCCCCCTTCACGGATAGCAAAGCGCATCCCCTGCTCAATAGCAATGGGCTGGATTAATTCCACGGTCATTTTGACACGGTCACCAGGCATCACCATTTCAGGGGTACTGCCATCGTCAGCGGTGAAGGAGGTAATCGTACCCGTTACATCGGTGGTGCGCACATAGAACTGAGGGCGATAGCCGGCAAAGAAGGGAGTTTTACGACCACCCTCTTTTTCAGTGAGCACGTACACTTCACCCTCAAATTGGGTATGGGGCGTAATGGAGCCGGGTTTGGCAATCACCATGCCCCGTTCCACATCCTCTTTTTTCAGGCCACGTAGGAGCAGACCCGCGTTGTCCCCGGCAATCCCTTCTTCGAGACTCTTCTTGAACATTTCAATACCGGTGACTGTTGTTGTGCGAGTTTCCCGCAGACCTACGAGTTCAACAGTTTCATTGAGTTTAATACGACCCCGTTCAATCCGACCTGTGGCCACCGTACCACGACCGGTAATGGAGAACACGTCTTCTACGGCCATCAGGAAGGGTTTATCCACATCCCGCTCAGGGGTAGGAATGTAGTTATCCACAGCATCCATGAGTTCGTAGATTTTATCTACCCACTCATTTTCACCGCGTTGGGTTTTGGGATTGGCAGTCATCGCTTCAAGGGCTTTCAGACCCGAACCACGGATGATGGGCACTTCATCGCCGGGGAATTCGTATTGATTGAGAAGCTCCCGCAGTTCCAGCTCCACCAGCTCCAACAGTTCCTCGTCGTCCACCATATCCACTTTGTTCAGGAAGACAACGATGCTGGGCACTCCCACCTGACGTGCCAAGAGGATGTGCTCTTTGGTTTGGGGCATTGCACCATCGGTAGCAGCCACCACGAGAATGGCACCGTCCATTTGCGCGGCACCCGTGATCATGTTTTTCACATAGTCAGCGTGGCCAGGGCAATCCACGTGGGCATAGTGACGTTTATCGGTCTCATACTCCACGTGAGCCGTGTTGATGGTAATCCCACGGGCTTTCTCCTCAGGTGCCGCATCAATTTCATCATATTTGCGAGCCTGAGCTTTCCCTTGGGCAGCCAGTGTCATGGTGATGGCTGCAGTCAGTGTGGTCTTACCGTGGTCAACGTGACCAATCGTACCAATGTTAACGTGGGGTTTGGTTCGTTCAAATTTAGCGCGTGCCATGTTGTTCCTCGTATAGACTATGCGTTCCCTTTATTTTTGGCAATGATTGCCTCAGCCACATTGCGGGGGACTTCCTCGTAATGGCTGAATTCCATCGAGAAAATTCCCCGACCTTGGGTATTCGAGCGAATGTCAGTGGCATAGCCAAACATCCGTTCGAGAGGGACTTTTGCGGTTACTTTGGCAATGCCATTTTCCACGGTTTGTCCCTCAATTTGACCGCGACGGGCAATCAAATCTCCCATCACTGTCCCAAGGAATTCTTCTGGAACCTCGACCTCGACCTTCATCATTGGCTCTAGAAGCACAGGGTTCGCTTTCATGACCGCTTCTTTAATTGCTATAGAGCCAGCAATCTTGAAGGCCATCTCTGAGGAGTCCACCTCGTGGTAGGAGCCATCCACTAGGGTGACTTTGAGGTCAATCACGGGGTACCCTGCCAAAATTCCCGATTCACAGGCTTCCTTCATCCCTTGTTCAGCAGGTGGAATGTACTCTTTGGGTACAACGCCGCCGACAATTTTGGAGACAAATTCAAACCCAGTACCGGGTTCGGCAGGCTCTACTTCAATCACAACGTGACCATATTGGCCTTTACCGCCACTTTGACGGATAAATTTGCCTTCGGCACGAACGGGTTTGCGAATTGTTTCGCGGTAGGCCACTTGGGGTTGGCCAATATTGGCCTCCACTTTGAACTCCCGCTGCATTCGATCCACAAGAATTTCAAGGTGCAATTCCCCCATGCCTGCAATCACGGTTTGGTTGGTTTCAGGATCAACACTGACGCGGAATGTGGGGTCTTCCTCAGAGAGGGCTTGCAGGGCTTTGGAGAGTTTTTCCATGTCCTGCTTGGTTTTGGGTTCCACGGCCACGGAAATGACCGGCTCTGGAATGTAGAGAGATTCTAGAATCACAGGCGAGCTTTCATCACAAAGGGTATCCCCCGTGAAGGTTTCCTTCAGACCCAAGGCAGCCCCTAAATCTCCAGCCCGCAGTTCATCTACCTCAATCCGCTCATCGGCTTTGAGCACAATTAGACGAGAGATGCGTTCTTTTTTACCCTTGGTGGCATTGAGCACATAGCTACCTTTTTTAAGAATGCCAGAGTAGACACGCACAAAGGTGAGACGGCCATAGGGATCCGCCATAATCTTGAAGGCCAATGCCGCTAGGGGTTGATCGTCATCGGCAGCCCGTTCTACTTCTGTGCCATCAGGCAGACGACCTTTAATGGCAGGAATATCAATGGGGGCTGGCAGATAGTCCACTACGGCATCAAGGAGCAATTGCACGCCTTTATTTTTGAAGGCGGAGCCGCAAAGCATCGGCACAATGGTGCCGGAGATTGTCCCTTTACGGAGGGCTGTGCGGATTTCCTCTTCTGTGAGTTCTTCTCCCTCAAAGTATTTTTCCATGAGGGCATCGTCCGTTTCAGCAACGGCCTCGATGAGCTTGGTGCGATACTCTTGCACCAGTTCAGTCATCTCGTCAGGAATTTCGGTGTCTTCGATTTCCTTGCCTAGATCGTCTTTGTAAATTTTGGCGCGCAGCCGCACCAAATCAACGATGCCCTTGAATTGATCTTCAGCACCAATGGGTAGTTGAATTGGCACGGCATTCGCTCGCAGGCGATCGCGAATTTGATCATAGACTTTATAGAAGTTTGCCCCAGTGCGATCCATCTTATTGACAAAGACAATACGGGGAACACCATAGCGATCAGCTTGCCGCCACACAGTTTCCGATTGGGGCTGCACACCACCCACGGAGCAAAAGACAGCAATCACGCCATCTAGAACGCGCATGGAGCGCTCCACTTCAATCGTGAAGTCCACGTGACCGGGGGTGTCAATAATGTTGATCTGGTGATCTTTCCAAGAGGTGCTAATGGCGGCAGCTGTAATCGTGATGCCTCGCTCCCGCTCCTGTTCCATCCAGTCGGTAACCGTGGTACCCTCATGCACTTCACCGATTTTGTGCACCACACCGGAATAGAAAAGAATACGTTCAGTTGTGGTTGTTTTACCCGCATCAATGTGAGCGGCAATTCCGATGTTTCGCACTCGCTCTAGCGGGGTCGTCCGTGCCACAGCTACCTCCTTGTTTGTTGCATTACGTTAGAATTCTTAAATAATTGTATCCAACTCTTGAACCGTATAGCGGTTTAGTAGCGATAGTGGGCGAAGGCCTTGTTAGCTTCTGCCATTTTATGGGTTTCTTCCCGTTTGCGAATGGTGCTACCGGTTTCGTTGGCAGCATCCATTAATTCGTTGGCTAGCTTAGCCGACATGGAACGACCAGCACGTTTGCGGGAAAATTGCACTAACCAGCGTAAGGCTAAGGCAACGCCACGCTCAGGACGCACTTCCATTGGCACTTGGTAGGTGGCACCCCCCACCCGTCGTGCTTTCACTTCCACTAGGGGTGTGGCATTTTTCACTGCACGCTCAAAAATTTGTAGTGGATCTTCACCAGTGCGCTCCTGCACAGTTTTCATTGCATCATAAACGATGCGACTGGCGAGGGACTTTTTGCCATTAAGCATGACCCGCTGGATCAGCATACTCACCAGTACGTTGTTGTAGACCGGATCAGGGGCAGTGGGACGTTTTTGAGCGCGAGTGCGACGAGACATAGGTGTTTATGATTTGCTCTAGTGAAGTTTAAGGTTTAAGCGTGGACTTCGGAAACTATTTTTTCTTGCCAGCAGCAGTAGCCTCACCGGGTTTGGGACGCTTGGCGCCATACTTAGAGCGGCCTTGCTTACGGTCTTTGACACCGGCGGTATCCAGTGTGCCCCGAATAATGTGGTAGCGTACACCGGGCAAGTCTTTAACTCGACCGCCGCGAATCATTACCACCGAGTGCTCCTGTAGATTATGGCCAATACCGGGAATATAGGCAGTCACCTCAAAACCGGAGGTTAGGCGTACCCGTGCCACTTTGCGCAGGGCAGAGTTGGGCTTCTTGGGTGTTGTGGTGTAAACCCGGGTGCACACCCCACGCCGTTGAGGGCAACTTTTGAGGGCAGGAGATTTTGTTTTCTTTTTCAACAGTTCCCGCTCTTGGCGGATCAGTTGCTGGATGGTGGGCATTGCTGCTTACATTAATTTCACCGAACTTCTAGTGTATCGAGGTGGCCATCGCATTGTCAATGCTGTTGTTGAATCACTCTATACCTCTCGCTGTAATGGCTCACTAGGGTCAAGCTGGCGATTGCGGCGGTGACGGCTCTCAGGGTACGCTGCCCCAAAGAAAAGGCTTGCCAACCAGCGGCCAGAACCTGCTCTAGTTCAGAATCTGTCCATCCCCCCTCTGGTCCGATCGCCAGATAAATGGGCTGGGAAAAATCCATCTGAGGCAAGTAATCCCACAGCAATTGAGAGGCAGTGAGACTGGCGATGTAGCCCCTTGGCGTAAGCTGCACCATTTCCGCAACAGACAGGGGAGCACTGAGGGTAGGAACGTAAAGACGCTCGCTTTGCTCGGCGGCCTCTTGGAGAATTCGCTGCCAACGCTGGTATTTGTGGGGACTGGGTTGCAGGAGCGATCGCGCCGTTTGAATTGGCAGAATGTGCTTGACGCCTAATTCTGTTGCCTGCTGCAGCACTTGTTCAAAGTTGGCTGCCTTTAACAGAGCTAGACAGAGAATAATCTCAGTGGCAAGTTCCGTCTCACGGCAATCGGGGTGCAGTAGCTTGACTGTGTTTGCTTGAATTTCTCCGAGCCACCGTTGACCTTGACCGTCAAGAATCCACAACTCATCTCCTGGCTTAAGGCGCAGCACATGATACAGATAGTGCCACTGCTCGGCTGTCAGGGTAACCCCCTGCTCCAGAATTTGCTCAGCTTTAACAATAAGCCGTTGGCGCGATCGCATGAATGAAGCTACTCTTGAGATTCTCCCCCCAGCGGACTGGGATTCCTACTCTTCTCTATTAGAGGGATTTTCAGGTCGAGTGCGCCATCACGGAGGGTAGCGTGAAGTCTAGCAGACGTTGCATCCCTCTCACTGGGCAAGGTCGTTCTCCTTCCCTACGGTTGAGGACAGTCGTGGATGAATCTTTTTGCCTCATCTACCTTTAAGTGTTCAAGAACATAGGAAGCGTCAACAGCATCCACTTCCCCTGGGGCAAAAGGCAGTCCTCAACTTTACACCCGCTGCTGCTGGCGCAACATCAAAGTTTAACCCTTCGGGGTGGAAAGTCTGGCCACAGCCAACATGAACTAGCCTTAGGCACTGAGACTGCATAGCCACTCCACCAGCGTGCGCACAGGATAGCCTGTTCCACAGGGATTATTGTAGCCATCCTCTTTTTCCGTCCAAACCGGACCGGCAATGTCAAGATGAGCCCAAGGGGTGTGATCCACAAACTGTTGTAGAAATAGGGCTGCGGTAATCGAGCCTGCGGATCGCGGACCGGTGTTTTTCATGTCCGCCACTTGGGATTTCATGCCCTCAAAGTATTTGTTTTCAAGGGGCATTTGCCAGAATTTCTCGCCAGAGCGATCGCTGGCCTGTTGCAGGGCTTGCGCCAAGTCTGAGTTATTGCTCCAAAGACCGGCAATGTTATCTCCCAAAGCCACAATACAGGCTCCAGTGAGCGTAGCCAAATCCACAATGGCATCGACCCCCAGTTTTTCAGCATAAACCAAGGCATCAGCAAGGGTGAGGCGACCCTCCGCATCAGTGTTGTTGACCTCAATGGTTTTACCGTTGGCGGCCGTCAGAATATCCCCCGGATGCATGGCACGCCCACTGATCATGTTTTCAGTGGCAGCAATAATAAAGTGCACCTCAATGCCAGGGGGTTTGAGTTGACCGATGACTTTGGCGGTACCTAAAACCGCGGCGGCTCCCCCCATGTCCATTTTCATGGTTTCAATGCCCCCTTGGGTCTTGAGGTTGAGGCCACCCGAATCAAACGTTAGACCCTTGCCCACTAGGGCAATTTTCTTCTGCACCGTGCCCGCAGGCGTATAGGTGAGGTGAATAAATTTCGGCGGCAAATCTGACGCCTGAGCCACTCCCAAAAAGGCGCCCATGCCAAGGGCAGCGCATTCCTCCCGCTCCAAAATCTTTGCGCTTAAGCCGTAGGTCGCTGCCAGTTGCTGAGCTGTTTCCGCCAGCGTAATGGGGGTCACTTGATTGGCGGGGGCATTCACCAGTTCGCGAGCCAAAATCACGCCGTCGCAAATTTGCCGGGCACGGTTTAACGCCGCTGCTTGTTCTCCTAAAGCCAACAGAGTCATAGATTCGGGATAGGGGAGTAACTTGTGGGCTTCGGGATCAGACTTGAAGCGGACATCGCTGTGGAGGGCAAGGAGCACCCCTTCGGCAATGGCTTGGGCGGCAGCGGCTGCATCTAATGTCTCATGGGGGAGAGCCATTGCCGCGGTTTTAGCTTTTTCGCGACGGGCAGTGCGGGCAATGGTGGCGGCGGTACGGCGGAGGGTTTCGAGATTAAATTCCTCGCGATTGCCTAGCCCCACAAGCAGCAGTTTCTTAATGGGGAAGTTGGGCAATAGGCGCATCAGCAGAGAGGTGCCAGATTTGCCTTGAAATTCCCCTTCGTTGATCAGTTCTTGTAATAGACCGTTGAGCCGTTGATCGAGGGTCGTGTAGGGGTCGGTGAGGGTAAGGGTGCCTTCCGTTTGAAAGGTGGCGATCGCCAGTAAATCTCCCGACCAGTCGGGAATCGCTGTAGTCATTGTTTGCAGTTGCATGCCTATGTACGACCCAAAAATCTCTCAGCCCTCTTATTTTATCGGCGTTTAGCCTTCAGCAGGAACCCAGACACTGCAAAAATTCAAGGGGCAGACCATCACAATCCCGAATAAAGGCAACGTGGTAGAGGTGGGAACCAATCACTTGCTGAGTCGGCCGCAGTAATAACTCAAAGGGTAAACCCTTTGCCTTCAGCGTTTGTCCTACTTGATTGAGCCATGTTTCGAGGGGGTCGGGATAGTTACTCAGATCAAAGGAGAGATGGTAGTAGCCGACGTAGTGTTCATCGTGAAAGGGATCGGCAGCCGGCTGGGGTTCAGGTACTTGCAGGAGTTCGAGGCGGGTATGCCAGCCCTTGAGCCAACAGGCAAGGGTATAGCCCGTGGTAAAGCGAACCTCCACTGTAAAACCCAGACATCCATAAAAGGCGATCGCCTGCTGAATATTGGCGGTGCGAATGGAAACGTGGTGCAAAGCCATAACTACTCTGGTTTTGGACGCAGCCGCTCAGGAAAGTCAATAAAGACGCGCTCACCGACACTGACACCGCTGATAATTTGAGTTTGATCTTGCCAGCTACTGCCAATTGTGACAGGGCGAAATTTAGGGCGATTGTTCTCACCCACAACATAAACACCCGTTTGGCCGCGCTCAACGGCAATGGCCACTGTCGGCACCAAAAGGGCATTGTGAATTTTAGGTCCTAGAAAATCTAAATCCACATTCATTCCAGAACGTAGTTTCTCTAGCCCAGTGACCAAGGAAACGCGCACCTGAAAGAAGGTTACATTTTGCTCTACTACTGCTTCAGGTGCCACTAAGCGCACTTGCCCCTTAAATGTTTCTCCCGGATAGGCATCGGCACGAATTTCAACGGGTTGCCCCACCAGCACTTGGCCAATATCAACTTCTGGTACTTCAGCAAGAATTTCTAGACCCTCAGCGATCGCCACAATAGAGGTCGATGTGGCAGAGGTCGTCGCCGAAGCCGTGGTTGTTGGAGTAACAAATGCTCCCGGATTCGCATACTTCTGGGTAATGATGCCTGTAAACGGCGCCCGAATCACTGTATCTTCAAGGGCAGCACGGGCGGCTTGGACTTGGGCTTGGGCAGCAGCGACGGTTGCTTCTGCTTGGCGGATCTCCTCACTGCGGGCGCCGCGCTGCAGCAGTTGCAGCCGCTTTTGCGCTTCATTCAGGTTGGCGATCGCGCTATCCCGATTTGCTTTTAGTTCGTCAAGGGTATCGCGGGGAATAGCACCTTCCGCCGCGAGCAATTCATTGCGTTTCAGGCGTTCTTCTGCCAATCGGGCACGGGTGGCCGCTGCTTGTACTTGAGCTGCCGCTTGGGCAATTTCCTCAGCCCGGTTGCCGGCAACAACACGATCGCGACGGGCAATGGCATCGGCCAGATTAGCCTGAGCCTGAGCGAGTTGCGCCTGCTCATCGCGGTTGTCCATACGGGCAATGATTTGACCCGCTTTGACCCGATCTCCTTGCTCAACGTAGAGTTCCGCTAGCAAACCTGCCCGCTTGGGACTGATATTGACAGTTTGTACCGGTACTACTTTGCCAGTGGCAGCAATCCGAGCCATCAAATCGCGACTGTCTTGAACCGGTACAGTGTAGCGATCCAGATCAAGGGGCGTTTGTCGCGATCGCCACCACCACAGTCCACCGCTGCCAATCACGCCAGCAGCAATCACCCCAATCACTAGCGATCGCCAAGGGGAGTGAAGCTTACCAACAAAGGGGATAAACGCTGCCATGCATCTTTTACAATATCTTGCTCTATTCTAACGTTATGTTACAGTCACCCAGTCGAATGACTGTATTGGCGGTGTCTATTGGTTTCACCTCTCCCTCAACAGCAGTGCAGATGCTATCCTAACCAATACTGTCTATGTCCTTTGCCTATGAATCCTGCACTCTCCCAGATTGGCCAGCAAATGTCTCAATTGACGGGAGTTCGGGCAATTATGAAGGATATTATCGAGACGCTGCGCCTCAACCGCGGTCAAGACCTAATTAACTTGAGTGCAGGCAATCCCCTGATTCTCCCTGAAGTGGAGCAACTGTGGCGGGACTGTACCCACGAACTAATGGCCAGTCCAGAATTTGGTCAAGTTGTCTGCCGCTACGGCACAAGCCAAGGGTATGAACCACTTATTGCCGCTGTGGTGGATGATTTTAATCGCCGCTATGGTTTAAGCCTGACGGAGCGCAATGTCTTGGTTACGCCCGGCAGTCAGGCCATTTATTTTTTTGCAGCCAATGCCTTTGGCGGCCTTAGCACTAACGGCGAATTAAAGAAAGTTGTTCTTCCCTTGAGTCCAGAATATACTGGTTACGGCGGCGTCAGCCTCAGCCCCGATACCGTTGTTGCCTATCGCCCCCGCCTTGAGATTTTTGAAACAGATCACACGTTTAAGTATCGGCCAGACTTTCAACAACTACAGATTGACAAGACAACCGGCTGCATTATCTTCTCTCGCCCCTGCAATCCAACGGGGAATGTGCTCACCGATTTAGAAGTACGGCAAATTGCGGATCTGGCCGTACCCTACGGTGTTCCTGTGTTCATTGATGCTGCCTATGGTCCTCCTTATCCCAGTTTGAACTTTACCGAACTCGCCCCTATCTTTGGTGGCAATATTGTCCACTGTTTCAGCCTCTCCAAGGCAGGGTTACCGGGGGAGCGGGTGGGAATTGCCATTGGCGATCGCGAGATCTTGAGCGCTCTGGAAGCCTTTCAAACCAATGCCTGTATTCATGCCTCGCGCTACGGTCAGGCGATCGCTGCTTTGGCTATTGCCAATGGTGCCCTAGCTGAAGTGTCCGTCAACGTCATTCGTCCCTTCTATCAGCGCAAGTTGACAGTTCTCGAAGAAACCCTGCGCACCGCCTTTCCCGACGACATTCCTTGGTTTTTACATCGTGGTGAGGGGGCGATTTTTGCATGGCTGTGGCTGCGGGACTTACCCATGACAGATTGGGAATTGTATCAACACTTGAAACGGGCAGGGGTGATTGTCGTCCCCGGCAGTTCCTTTTTCCCTGGCTTGACCGAGCCGTGGCGCCATAAACAGGAGTGCCTACGCATTAGTCTCACCGCCAGTGATGAGGAAATTGCTCTTGGCATGGAGCGACTCGCTGCCACAATTACACAAGTCTATCAGGAATCCCCTAGCCGCTCCTATTCCGACCTCTTTGCCTAAAATGGTGGAGCCGCCAAACAGCCGTTAGATAGGCCTTGGCACATTTTCTAGAGTTCCCCCCGTAGGGTTTTAACAACCTGCTCAGCGGGCTAATCCCCAGGAGACAAGCACTGACGGGAGTGCGGCTATGGGGGCAGCGGCAGCCTTTGGTAAAGACTTGCAAACAAGCGTGAAGGAGGCTCAAAAATCTTGATACAACAATTGATGGAGTTGCAGCCAAACATTAACCGATTCTTATGAATATTGCTGTCATTGGCCTGAGTCACAAAACCGCCCCTGTGGATGTGCGCGAAAAATTGAGTGTGCCAGAGGATGTGCGGGAGCGGGCACTGCAACATCTATGCGGCTACGCCCATATTCAGGAAGCCACTATCCTCAGCACCTGTAACCGCTTAGAAATCTACATTGTTACCAGTGACACTGAGGTGGGGGTACGGGAAGTGCATCAGTTTCTCAGTGAGTGGAGCCACATTCCCCTGCCCCAGCTGCGTCCCTATCTCTTTATCCTGCTGCATCAGGATGCAGTCATGCACCTCATGCGGGTGGCATCGGGTCTGGATAGCTTGGTGATTGGCGAAGGACAAATTCTTTCCCAAGTGAAACGCTGTCATCAGTTGGGGCAGCAGTACAAATCCATTGGTTCGATTCTCAATCGTCTCTTTACAGGGGCGATCGCTGCCGGTAAGCGGGTACGTACAGAAACTAGTATTGGAACAGGCGCAGTCTCTATTAGTTCAGCAGCGGTGGAACTGGCAGATCTGCGGTTGCAGAATCTCCAAAATTGCCGTATTGCCATTGTCGGTGCGGGTAAAATGTCCCGCTTGCTGGTGCAGCACCTAATTGCCCGCGGCGTCAAGGAAATTAGTATTATCAACCGCTCCTTAGAACGGGCACAGGAGCTCGCGCAGCAGTTTCCTGAAGTGCGCTTTGAACTCTTTACCATGACGGATCTACTGCCGATTGTGGCCGCCATGGATTTGGTCTTTACGGGCACAGCCGCAACACAACCCCTCTTGGATCGGGAGAATTTAGGGTCAGTGCTCACAGGCGATCGCCCCCTGTCCATCATTGATATTTCTGTGCCCCGCAATGTCCATGCCAATGTGACGGAATTGGGCAGCGTCCAGCTTTTTAACGTGGATGATCTCGAAGCCGTTGTCGCCCAAAACCAAGAGGCGCGACGCCAATTGGCTCAAGAGGCCGAGGCTATCCTTGAGGAGGAATTAGAGACCTTTTTGGCTTGGTGGCACGCCCTAGAAACAATTCCGACCATCCGCAGTCTGCGCCAAAAAATGGAAGCTATCCGCACTCAAGAACTGGAAAAAGCCCTCTCTCGCTTGGGTAGTGAGTTTGCTGATAAGCACCAAGGGGTCATTGAGGCAATGACGCGCACAATTATCAACAAGATTCTCCATGACCCGACAGTGCAACTGCAATCTCAACGGGATCTAGAGAGTCGTCAACGCGCTATGCAGACCCTCCAAGACTTGTTCAATCTCAAACCCATCGAAGCTTAAGGTTGATGCGCCACGTGGGCGATCGCGGAGAAGCAGTGGTCGCCGCATGGCTGCAAACCCAGCGGTATCAAATTTTGGCTCAGAACTGGCTTTGCCCTTGGGGTGAGCTGGATATTGTGGCCTGCGATGCGGAGGGAGCGGTGCACTTTGTGGAAGTGAAAACCCGCCGTTCCTACAACTGGGATAGCGATGGCCTCGCTGCCATTTCCCCTAGCAAACAACGAAGACTCATCTTGGCCGCCCAAGCATTCCTAGAATGTCAACCCCAGTGGCAGGATCGCCCCTGTTGCTTCGATGTCGCCTTGGTGCGATACCAAGGAGGTATCTATCGGCTGCACCAATACTTGGAGCACGCATTTACACTGGATTGCACTGATTGAAGAGATTTACCAATTGAGCAGCTTTTGCAAGCGATTGCGAATCCACTGAATGGGACGGCTTTGATCCTCCTCTTGGCCACTCAACTGCCGCAGCTCCTGTTGATGTTGCACCAGCACATCCTGACGGCGAGCGATCGCCACCGCAATATCATCGGCAAGGGAAGGGTGTTCTTTTAGCAACTGTTCAAATCCCTCCCTAGGCAAAACAAACAACACCGTATCCATCATGGCCATCATTGTTGTTGGACAGGCCACCCCCAGCATCAGTGGTAGCTCGCCAAAGTGCTCTCCTACATTAAACGTCATCATCGGCTTGAGTTCGCCATTCTCCTCATAGACCGCTGCCATTTGTCCCTGCAACACGATGTAGAAGTTACTCACTGGTTCCTGAGCACGGAACAAAATCTCCTTTGCTCTCAAGTGCTTGCGGTAGCCTGATTCAATGAGAAAGCGTAATTGCAGATCATTCATGCACTGAAAATAGCTCACCTGCCGCAGCAGAAATCTCAGGGAAGGGGTTGCCGGTGCCAAGGGCATGTCCCTCGTTTCCCCCGACTCGGCAGAGGAAGAGAGAGCCGCAGCATTGCGAATCCACAGCTCCCTTTGGGGGAAAGGAATTGAGATATTGTGCTGCCGAAAATAGTAATCAATCTTGAAATTAAGACTGCTTTTAATAAAGACGTGCCGCTCAATGGCATCCGTCCATACCCAGAGTTCAAACTTAAGGGCAGAATCACCAAATTCACGGAAGATCACCCGAGGGGCTGGCTCCCTGAGAACCTCTGGCTCAGAATGCGCAATGTTGAGCAAGACTTCCGTCACCAAAACTGGATCCGTTCCATAGGCCACCCCAATGGGAATATCAATGCGACCGCGATGGGTTTCATAGTACCAATTCAGCACTGGACTATCGGCAAGGTAGGTATTGGGTACCACCACATTGGAACCGTTAAAAGTTTGAATTACCGTGGCTCGCATTGAAACTTCTTGAACATAGCCACTGATGTTTTCAATTTCCACAAAGTCACCGACACGGACTTTGCGCTCAATGAGGAGCGTCAGGCCACTGATGAGATTGCGGGTAACATCCTGCAAACCGAAACCAACCCCCACCCCTAAGCCACCGATAATCACCGCTAGGGAATCAAGATTAATTCCCACTGCTTGCAAAACAATAATGTAGCCCAGTGCCCCCCCGGCACCACTAATTACAGTGGAAATGGCCTCGCGGTTGCCTAGGTCTAAACCAAGGCGGGGTAGGAGTTGATTTTTCAGCACTCCCTTAAAAAAGCGTGCCAGAATTGCAACGAGGATGAGGAGTAGCACCACCTGAAACAGCCAACGCAGGGAAATGGTTTCCCGCCCAAGGCGAAACAAAGGTGCATCGGCAATGCCAATAAACGAGGACCACAGTTCAATGACTTGGGATGGCATTCTCCACAGTCTCCTCAGGTGTTCACACACTTAGACAGTGCCCAAAATAATGAGCGTGCCCAAGCTAGCCCCCTCACTTTAGCAGGGGGCGACCATCAACTGAAGGAACTTTCTCGCTCCATACCTCAAGTGTTTCAGTGATCAAAGGCTTGGGTGCAGCATATCCCACAATAGCCAAAGGGCGATCGCTAAGAAACTGCTGCCCGTCAGTGTTTGTAATCGCTGTTCTGAGAGATACTGTGACAACCAGCAACCAATCAATACCCCAATTAAACTAGTCGTCACTAAGGCTAAAGCTGCTCCCAAAAATACTAGCCAAGGAGAGGCAGCGCGGGCAGCCATGAAAAATATAGCAATTTGAGTCTTATCGGCAAATTCAGCCAAAAAGACAGTTAAAAATGCAACTCCGAACTCTCGCCATAGCAACGCGCGCTTCATCCGCTTAATCACTGAGTGCCCTCTAGGCGTCCGTCATTTCCTCAACAGTTTCAGTGGTCTTCGTCTCTGGGCGATTTTCTGTATTTAGGCGGCGGCTGTAGCGACCCGAAGAACGCTTGCGAAACTTGCGAGCATAGGCTTGGTTACGGAGCGCTTTTTCTTTCTTGGGATTGCGGCGTTTGGCCATGCTTACCTCAGTGGTAGGGGTGGTCTTAGCATTCAACGAAATTTAAGTATAGTCTACGTATTCTATCGGAATTTTCCCCTGAAGACAAGAAGCCCCCTAGAAAAAGCTGCAAGCATACTGCACCAAAGGAAATAACCCCCCTAGGCATTGACCTAGGGGGAGGAGGAGTCTTGTTCTGGCAGAAAGTTGCCAATGGGCGAGGCTATTTAGTTTCCGAGAACTCAGCGTCAATCACTTCGTCATCACCGCCACTACCCCTGCTACCGCTGCTGCTGGAACCAGTTCCATCACTGGACTGAGCACTTTGATAGACACTGGAGCCGACACTGTAGAGGGTTTGTTGCAAATCCTGCATCAGTGATTTCACCCGTCCAAAGTCAATGGACTCAACGGGCTTCTTCTCAGTTTCAGTGCCGATTTCCGCACGCAGGTTAGCAATGAGGGAGGTAAGACGGTCTTTATCGCTGCTGGAGACTTTATCCCCTAACTCACCCAACTGTTTTTCCGCCTGATAACAAAGCTGCTCCGCTTGGTTCTTAGTCTCGATTTTCTCGCGTTTGGCTTTATCAGCAGCAGCATTCATTTCCGCTTCGCGCACCATACGTTCCACTTCCTCTTTGGGCAGCGTTGAGGCGCCTGTAATGCTAATGGACTGCTGCTTGCCTGTGCCTTTGTCGCGAGCGGTTACGTTGAGGATACCGTTGGCATCAATATCAAACGTGACTTCGATTTGGGGAACGCCACGGGGTGCCGGAGGAATACCGTCCAAACGGAAGGTACCGAGGCTCTTGTTGTCGGCAGCCATTTCCCGCTCCCCTTGCAGGACGTGGATTTCCACATTGGTTTGACCATCAACAGCAGTGGAGAAGACCTCGGATTTCTTCGTTGGAATTGTGGTGTTGCGGGGGATGATTTTGGTCATCACACCACCAAGGGTTTCTACCCCTAAGGACAGAGGCGTGACATCGAGGAGGAGAATATCCTTCACTTCCCCTGCCAGCACCCCAGCTTGAATGGCGGCACCCACAGCCACCACTTCATCGGGGTTCACACTCTGGTTGGGGTCTTTACCCAATAGCCGTTTGACCAGCTCTTGGATCGCGGGAATGCGGGTGGAACCTCCCACCAAGACCACTTCGTCAATCTGCTCTTTGCTGAGTTTGGCATCCCTGAGGGCTTGCTCGACGGGGACGCGACAACGATCAATTAGATCAGAGCAGAGTTCCTCAAATTTAGCGCGGGTGAGCGTCATGTCAAGGTGCTTAGGACCGTCCTGCGTTGCGGTAATAAAGGGCAGGTTGATTTCCGTTTGCATGACGCTAGAGAGTTCAATCTTGGCTTTTTCTGCCGCTTCCGTAAGCCGTTGTAGTGCTTGTTTGTCTTTGCGTAGGTCAATGCCTTCTTGGGCACGGAAGGACTCCGCTAAGTAGTCCACAATTTTTTTATCGAAGTCGTCACCGCCTAAGTGGGTGTCCCCAGAGGTGGCGAGCACTTCAAACACGCCATCACCCACTTCGAGAATGGACACGTCAAAGGTACCACCCCCAAGGTCGAAAACGAGGATGGTTTCATTGGCTTTTTTGTCAAGGCCATAGGCCAAGGAGGCGGCGGTGGGTTCGTTAATGATCCGCAGTACTTCAAGACCAGCAATTTTGCCAGCATCTTTGGTGGCTTGGCGCTGCGAGTCGTTGAAATAGGCAGGAACGGTAATCACCGCTTGGGTGACTTCCTCACCAAGGTATTTGCTGGCGTCTTCTTTGAGTTTGCGCAGGACTTGAGCAGAGATTTCTTCGGGGGCAAACTGTTTGCCAAGGGCAGGGCAGTCCAGCTTGACATTGCCATTGACGTTCAACACTTTGTAGGAGACCTCAGTGGTTTCGTGGGTCACCTCATCAAAGCGACGGCCAATAAAGCGCTTCACAGAATAAAAAGTATTTTCGGGGTTCATCACTGCTTGCCGTTTGGCAATTTGACCCACGAGGCGATCGCCATTTTTGGTGTAGGCAACAACGGAGGGCGTTGTCCGAAACCCTTCAGCATTGGCAATAACCGTGGGCTTGCCCCCTTCCATGACGGCCACACAGGAGTTGGTGGTCCCCAGATCAATTCCGACAACTTTTGCCATAGCGACGAAAACTCCCTTTGCAGGCTAACTTTGATGCGGGGCACAGCACCCATATTGGGCTTAACCCTCTCTCTTTCCTATAGTGCGATCGCTCCTGCTATGAGCAAAAGGGGGATTTACCGAACCTACAACGGGTGGTCAACCGCGTAAGGCAAAGGATCAACGAGACCCAATTCGGCAAAGGCGGCTAGACGCAAGCGACAGGCATCGCAGCGACCACAGGCCTGTTCCCCTTCGCTGTAACACGACCATGTTTTTTCCCAAGGTACGCCGTATTCATTGCCAAGGCGAATAATGTCTTTTTTGTGAAGTGCAATGAGGGGCGTCACAATTTCAATGGGCTGACCTTCACGCCCCTGCTTGGTGCCAAGGCGATAGACCTCCTGCATGGCGGCAATATAGTCGGGGCGACAGTCGGGATAGCCAGAATAATCAAGGGCATTGACGCCAATATGCACAGTTTGCGCTCCGAGGGCTTCGGCATAGGCGAGGGCGACACTCAAGAAAATCGTATTGCGGGCGGGAACATAGGTGATGGGAATCTCTTGGCTCATGGTGGCCAGATCCCGATCCCAAGGCAGGTCAATGGTTGAGTCGGTCAATGCAGAGCCACCCCACAACTGCAAATTGAGGGAGAGAATTTGGTGCTGAACTACGCCGGCGGCGGTTGCAATGGCAATTGCCGCCCCTAACTCCCGCCGATGGCGCTGTCCGTAGTCAAAGGAGAGAGCATAGCAGACATAGCCTAGAGTTTTGGCACGAAATAAGACGGTGCTGGAGTCTAACCCGCCTGAGAGCAACACAACGGCCTTTTGTGTCGTCATCATACCTGTCTATGAAAAACTTTACATTTGGCAATGCTGTGGTAGCATCTTTCTGAAAATGTTCATCCTGTGGGTATTTACCTACGGCGGGCGATCGCCAACACCAAACCCTTCCCTGGTTGCGTAGAGGAGTAAAGAACTAGACATGAGTTTTGCCGTCCGTCCCCAGCCTGAACCACTGCGCATAGGCGTCATTGGTGTTGGCAATATGGGTCAGCACCACACCCGTGTTTTGAGTTTACTTAAAGATGTCGAACTGGTGGGCATCTCTGATGTGAATCTGGAGCGGGGCATTGATACCGCCAGCAAATATCGGGTGAAATTCTTTGAAAATTATGTGGATTTGCTGCCCCATGTTGAGGCGGTGTGTATTGCCGTACCCACCCGTCTCCACCATGAAGTGGGCATTACCTGCTTGCGCCACGGGGTGCATGTGTTGGTGGAAAAACCCATTGCCGCCAGTATTAGCGAAGCAGAATCCCTAGTTAATGCGGCAGCGGAGTGTCAGTGCATTCTCCAAGTGGGGCATATAGAGCGATTTAATCCTGCATTTCAAGAATTGAGCAAAGTCCTACGCACAGAGGAAATCCTTGCCCTTGAGGCCGATCGCATGAGTCCCTACTCCGATCGCGCCAACGATGTCTCAGTGGTTCTTGATTTAATGATCCACGACATTGACCTACTACTGGAACTTACCAATTCCCCTGTGGTACGCCTGACGGCGGCAGGCAGTCGCTCTGCCAATTCCGGGTATCTGGACTACGTGACTGCCACCTTGGGTTTTGCCAACGGCATCATTGCCACCCTCACTGCCAGTAAAGTCACCCACCGCAAGCAACGGCGCATTGCCGCCCACTGCAAAAATTCCCTCACGGAGGCGGATTTCCTAAAAAACGAGATTCTCATTCACCGCAAAACCACCGCCTCCTGCAGCACTGATCACGGCCAAGTCCTCTACCGCCAAGACGGCCTGATCGAGAAGGTCTATACCAGCAATATTGAACCTCTCCATGCAGAGTTGGAGCACTTCGTCAACTGTGTGCGTGGCGGTCACCCCCCCTCGGTGGGTGGGGAGCAAGCCCTCAAAGCGTTGCGCTTGGCCAGTCTCATTGAGCAGTTAGCCCTTGATGGTCACAGTTGGGGGCAGTTGGATGCCTCCTTGGCGGCACTGATTCACTAGGCTCTATCGCCCTCGTTTTCTTGCGCTAGGTTAGTAAGTACAAAGCGAGGGTTGTGTCAATGACGGATTTGGAAGGCTGTGCCTTTTGGGCTGCCCAAGCCAAGGTAAAGTCCTATCTCGCCCACTGGTTTCAGTTGGGCAAACGACTGTGTATCTGGGGTGGGAAGCATACTGTGTTGCCGCAACCTGTCCTTCAGGGCGATCGCTACAGTCAAGCCTTTGAGGCCTGCTGGATCTATGTGCTCTCTGGTCAAGCAGGAGAATGCTTTCTTGAGGACACAACGGAGACGATTGCCCAACTACTCACCGACTGTTGGGACATTACCCCCTGTGCCCGCTGCCAAATGCCTGTGCCCCTACCCTGTCATGGGCTACCCCCTGTGCACTGTCCCTGTGCCAGTCT